>JANOGQ010000566.1:0-6041 GCA_031406105.1 Lysobacterales bacterium
ATGGAAGCCACTTATAATAAGTCATTAAAAATGCATTTTAGCGCTCATTAACGACGAGTGCTAAAAATGCTTGCGTAATCCAGCAAAGCGTTCTGTGCATGCAGCCCAAGGCCGGCCATGGCTTCGGCCTGGTCAGGGTCCAGTTCCAAAGCGCGGTCCAGCAGGGCCTTGGCATCGGCTAAGGCCTTTGCAGTTGGCAGAGAACCGTAGTTGTCTTTCGAAAGCAGCATGGTGGCTATCCCCAACTGGGCATAGGCCGGCGCATAGTTTGGATCAATGCTGATGGCTTCATTCAGCAGCCTGGAAGCCATTTGCAGGCTGGCTTCATTGCGCTCGTAAATGCGCTGCCCGGCCAGCAGGTACTGTTCGTAAGCCTGGCTGTCAGTGCGGGCTACTGTGACCATCTCGCTGCCGATCAGGTGGGCTTTAAGTTCCGCCAGGATGGCTGCGGAGATTTCGTCCTGAATGGCAAAAATATCGTCGAGCTCACGGTCATAATTTTCTGACCAGACATGATAGCCATCATCCACTTTGATCAGCTGCGCCGTCACTCGCACCCGGTTGCCGGCTTTTCGCACCGAGCCTTCGAGAATATGAGATACATTCAGCGCCACGCCGATCACCCGCAAATCCTGGTTCTGCCCTTTAAAGGCAAACGATGAAGTACGGCCGGCAACTTTCAGGTCAGCCACCTTGGCCAGCGCATTCAGAATTTCTTCTGAGATACCGTCAGAGAAATATTCGTTGTTGGTATCGTCGCTCATATTGACAAAGGGCAAAACGGCGATGGATTTTGCGGGCGCCTTGTCGGCAAAAAAAGGGGCCGGATACAATTTTTCCTCTTGTGGTTCAGCGATAGTCATGTCTTCGGGGGAAATTGTATCCGGCCCCTTTTCCGGCAGCATGCGATCCACCGCCACAACAAGGATCGCGCCAATCAACAAGCCAATGGTTACGAAATCCAGCTTCTTGGCAGTGACATTGGTGATCGATTCGGTTCGATTGACTTCAGACTCACGTTTGATGCCTTCCGGCGTGAGTTCGAATGCCCAAGCAAAGATGACAGTGGGGATAAAGCCCAAGGCCAATAGGATGGCCACGCCGCGCAACAAGCCGTCACCTACACCGACAATGTCAAACGCCAGGTCAGCAATCTGCACGAGCAACCAGGCCGCCACGATGTAGGCAATGCCTACGCGGAAAACGTTGCGGCGCTTGAGCTCCTCGATGAGTCCGGTTTTTTCAGTCATTCAGCATCCATACCTTGCCTGTACTTTAACTCCGTCATGCCGGGCATTGGCCAAAATCTGGGGTCAGAGTAAAGGGACAGAGTAAAATTCTGACCAATGGGTGAAACAGTCATGGATTGACTCTGTCCCTTTACTCTGACCCCAGGCCTGCCCTCTGGCACCAGGTCTCGCTCAACTGGAAAGTTGTTCCAGGCCAAGGGCAACACGTTCTGCATTTGCGTTTTCGCGCATGCGGGCCACCACGGCCTCGTAGGCGGGGTCACCCGCCAGCACCTGCATTTCCGGCCAGGCCACTTCGGGCCTCACGGTCATCATCCATCCAGCGTCGACTGCAGCCGCCAAAGTTTCAGTGGCGCTGTCAAGTTGATTCACCAAAACCAGGTAGCGGGCATGATCCTTGAGGAAATAGTTAGCTTTGACACCCTGTTCGAGAGATCGCGCATGCGCTGCCTGCACGCGCGCCATGGCGTCATCGAAGCCTGGCTGGTTTCCAGTCCTGGAATATGCATAGGCAATCTCGATCATGTTGCCGTGGCCAGTGCCATCGTCGGGATACTCGGCCTCGAACGCGCCCAGGTCGGCCCAGCGTGATTCGATGAATTCGATCAGTTGCTCATACTGCGCAGCGCGATGATACTGGCCGATCAGGGTAGAGACTTCGCCCTCCGCGGCCTGCTTCTGGCCAATCATCAGAGCCTCTTCCTGGCGTCCGAGGTAGTTCAGCGCAACGGCCTTGTGCCAGGGGTGGCCTTCTTCCGCCGCCTTTTCATACTGGCCAGTGACCAGCAACCCCCAACCGTAAAATTGGCGCATCACCGAATCATTCCGCTGTGTAGCCAGTGCGGTCTCCAGCAAGGGAATGGCCTTGCTGGGCTTGCCCAGGTTCATCCAGATGCTGGCTTCCGATTGCAGCACCTGCGGATCGCCGGGCAGGAAGGGTCGAATGCGCTCGATCAGGGCGAATGATCTGTCAGTCATCCCGAAAGTGTTGTAGAGGTTGACTGCATTCACAAAGCCGGGCGGATACAGCGGGTCCTGCTCGACCATGCCTTCCAGGATCGCCAGGGCTTTGGCATTATCGCCCAGCTGTCCGTGAGCGATCTGCAGCCAGTTACTGGCATCGATCAGGTTGGGGTTGATGGCCAGGGCTTTATCGAGTGCCTTGATGGCATCGGGGCTCTCTCCTGGCCGATTGGTGTGGTAAAGCCCCAGCGCAGCCCAGGCTTCAGCCTGTTCAGGATCCAGCCGCAAAGCCTGGTCGATATACAGCTTGCCTTGAACATCCACTTCGGCCTGCTTGGTGTCACCGTAGTTGTACTCCGATAACAGCAGCGCTGCGATGGCGCGTTGGGCGTAGGCCGGGGCGTAGGCCGGATCCTTCGCAATCGCCTGGTCCAACAGCTCGGCAGCCGACTCGATGCTGAGACGTTTGCGCTCGTATATGCGCTGCTTGGCCAGCAGGTAACGGTCAAACACTTCGGGGTCAGTCCGCTTGGCCAGTTCAGGCGTTTCCGCGGTTTGCAGGCCGACCAGGTGTTTCTTCATCTGCTCCAGGATGGCGGTGGCGATTTCATCCTGGATGGCGAATACATTGGTCAGTTCGCGGTCATAAGTGTCGGACCAGAGATGAAAACCATCTTCTACCTGGATCAGCTGCGCCGTGATTCGCACCGTAGCTCCTGACTTGCGTACCGAGCCTTCTAAAATATGGGCCACGCCCAGTGCTTCGCCAATCTGCCGCAGGTCCTGGTCTTTGCCTTTGAATGCGAAAGAAGAAGTGCGGCCGGCTACTTTCAGCTCTTTGACTTTTGCCAGAGCATTGAGAATTTCTTCCGATATGCCGTCGGAGAAAAACTCCTGCTCGGGGTCGGAGGACATGTTGACGAAGGGCAGGACGGCGATCGAGGGGGTAGGTTCCGCCGGGGCCTGAAAAGGGGTCGGATCCAATTTCCCCTCTTGTGGTTCAGCTATAGCCACGCTTTCGCGGGAAATTGGATCCGACCCCTTTTCACGGCCGGTAAAGCGATCAACCAGCAACAGAACAATCACGGCTGCCATGATGCCAATGATCATGAAATCCAGTTTGCGGCCGGTCTGCGGCGTGATTGATTGGGTGCGGTCGACATCTTTTTCGCGCTTGAGGCCTTCGGGGGTGAGTTCAAAGGCCCAGGCAAAAATTAAAGCAATGGGTAGACCGATTGCCAGGAACAGCATAAAGGCTTGCATGATCCACAGCGGTGCTTCGATGTTTTCCAGCACGATGTCGGCTGCCTGCAGCAACAGCCAAGCCGTGACCAGGTAAGCCACACCTACCCGCACCACGTTGCGACGCTTGAGTTCTTCGAGAAAGCCGGTGTTGTTTTTAGTTTCGCTCATATCATGACCCAGTCGCTGATCCCAAAACTGCTCTGCCCCCGAACCTGTGAGATCGCTTTCATATGCTGACCGGTTCCAGTCCCAGTTCAGCACGCTCGACATTCAGATGCTCGATCATGCGCGCCTGGATAGCCTCATAGCGCGGGTCCCCTTCGAGCGAGCCGAGGTGTGGGAATTCAAAAGAAATTCGGGCTGATGTGGAAATGAAGCCACGACTGATGGCCTGGTCCAGATAATCCAGCCCGCCGTCCTGGTCACCAGCCATTGCCAGTCGTGCTGCCTCGCCCATGAAAAAGCTTGGATTGTTGACTCCCTGTTGCAGCAAGTCTTCATGTATGCGCTGCAGCCGCTGCATGGCGTCGTCAAACTGGGTGGCTTTGCCTGCTTTTGAATACACCAGGGCCACATCCAGCATGGGCCAATAACCTATGCCCGCCCATGGCGGGAAGCTTTTTTCAAAGGCTTCCAGATCAGCCCAGGTCGTCTCGATAAACTCGACTGCCTCGCTCCACTGGCCGGTCAGTACCAGGTGGTTGACCCAGCTGGGCGCATCGGCGAATTCGTCCAGTCGTTGCCGCGCCAGCGTCGCCGCTTCTTCTTTCCGCCCCAGCAGGTTCAGGGCCACGATGGGTTGAAAGTCCGTTCCCTCGGCAGCCACCAGCTCCAATTGCTGGGTAGCCATCAGTACGAAGCCACGTGTGCTGCGTGCCACTGAGTTGGAAGGCTGCAGCGCAATGGCCTGTTCCGCTTGTCGCAATGCCTTGGCATATTGCCCCAGCTCCGAACTGAGGGCAGCTTCGCTGCTGGCGATGGTGGCGTCATTGGGTATCAGCGGCCGTACGCGCTCAATAAATGCTTCTGCTTCCTGGTACTCACCAAACCATACATGGGCGTTGATCATGTTGCGCACGCCTGGGCGGTACAGCGGATCACGCGCCACCATATCTTCAACCACTGCCTTGGCTTCGGCTGCTTTGCCCTGCGAGTTCAGGGCGATGGACAGCCAGTTGCTGGCATCAATCAGGTTGGGGTTCAGTTCCAGCGCCTTCCGCAGCGGCGCTATGCCTTGATCGCTAATCACTGGCTGGTTGTTGTAATAAAGGCCAAGAGCAGCCCAGCCTTCCGCCAGTTCCGGGTCGAGCTCTAAAGCTTTATCAAGGAGAGACTTGCTGTTTTTCAGTGCCTGATCGACAGGTATATCGCCATAGCTTCCTGTGCCCTCGGAAAGCAGCAATTCAGCAATGGCGCGCATGGCATATGCGGGCGCGTACTGGGGATCTATGGCGATAGCGCGGTCCAGCAATTCCACCGCCGACTGGATGGTGGGCCCGGTGCGTTCGTACATGCGCTGCTTGGCCAGCAAGTAGAGGTCGTAAGCCTGGGAATCGGCGCGGGTGCTGGCTACTAAAATCTGTTCGCCGTCATTCAACAGGTGTGCCTTGAGTTGCTCGAGGATCGCGGTTGCGATCTCATCCTGGATTGTGAACACGTCGTCCAGTTCCCGGTCGTAGCTGTCCGACCACAGGTGAAAACCGTCATTGACCTGTATGAGCTGTGCGGTGATGCGCACTTTAGTACCCGACTTGCGCACTGAGCCTTCGAGTATGTGCTCGACACCCAGGGTTTCGCCGATCTTGCGCAAGTCCTGGTTCTCGCCTTTGAAGGCGAACGAGGAAGTGCGACCAGCAACCTTGAGTTCTTTCACTTTCGCCAATGAATTGAGGATTTCCTCGGAGATACCATCGGAGAAATATTCCTGCTCCGGGTCGGAGGACATGTTGACGAAAGGCAAAACGGCGATGGATTTGGAATTGTTATGAAATGGGGTCGGATCCAATTTCCCCTCTTGTGGTTCAGCTATAGCCGCGCTTTCGCGGGAAATTGGATCCGACCCCTTTTCAAAGCGCGACTCCCAGATGAAGTAGCTCAGGGCTACGGCCAGGATACCAATGATCATGAAATCGAGCTTGCGGCCAGTTTTAGGAGTGATGGACTGGCTGCGATCAACGTCCTTTTCTTTCTTCAGCCCTTCGGGCGTCAGTTCGAAAGCCCAGGCGAAGATCAGTGCGATGGGAAAACCGATGATCAGCACCACCAGGATCGACTGGATCACCCAGGCGGGTGCGTCGAAATTCTCCAGCATCAGGTCAGCCACCTGAGCGAGCAGCCAGGCAGCGATCAGGTAAACGACACCAACCCGCACCACGTTGCGGCGTTTGAGTTCTTCGAGGAAGCTGAGGGATGGCTGGTTCATACGGAGCTTAGTTTCTCATGCCTGTCCTGTTTCTGCTTCATCGCGAAACAGGGGGTCACGAAACGGGGGGTGAGAGTAAAGGGACAGAGTAATTTAATCTTTACCATTAATAAGAACCCAAAATTAACAAAATAAGCAGTGGTGATGGTTTTAACGGCACC
>JANOGQ010000567.1:0-6775 GCA_031406105.1 Lysobacterales bacterium
GCGGCTGGCCGACCCGGCCCGGCTGGACGTGCGCGGCGAGCTGCTGTGCGGACAGGACCTCGCCGATTCTGCGGCCAGGCTGGTGTTCCTGCTGCTGGTGATCGGTTTCATCCCGGCGCTGATTTTCGCCTGGGCTTTTGAAATGACCCCCGAAGGCATCAAGCGCGAACGGGACGTGGATCGCAATCAGTCTGTTACCAGCCAGACCCGGCGCAAGCTGGATTTCATCATCATTGGCATTCTGGTGGCTGCGGTGATCGTCCTGCTGGTTGATCGGGTGACGCAGAAGCCGGAGGCAGAAACTGCTGTAGGAGACCGCTCTGCGGCCGATTCGCGCGCAGAGCGCGCTCCTACAGACGGCGAACCCGCAATTCCGACCGTAGGAGGCCGCTCTGCGACCGAATCTCCGGCCGCAGCCACTCCCAATCAAAAATCCATCGCCGTCCTGCCTTTCGTCAATATGTCCTCTGACCCCGAGCAGGAATACTTCTCTGACGGCCTCGCGGAAGAACTACTCAACCGCCTGGCGAAGAATCCAAATCTGCGTGTGGCGGCGAGGACATCAGCCTTCCAGTTCAAAGGGCAAAACCTGGACGTGGCGGACATTGGTCGCCAGCTCAAAGTCGACCACGTGCTGGAAGGCAGCGTGCGCAAATCCGGCAGTCGCCTGCGCATCACCGCGCAACTGATCAAGACCGAGGACGGTTTCCATTTGTGGTCGGAAACCTACGAACGTGAACTCACGGATGTATTTGCCATCCAGGACGAGATCTCGGGGGCGATCAACACGGCGCTGGAACTGGAACTGGGCGCCAGCGCCCCGGCAGCCGCAACACCGCCAACCAGCAACCTCGAGGCCTACAATCTTTATCTCCGCGGCCGCTACCTCCTTGCGACACGCGGCGGGGACAACATGCTTCAAGCCGACGTGTTGTTTGATCGGGCCGTAGCTCTCGACCCGGAGTTTTCTGCCGCATGGTCCGCAATGGCATTCAACAGCTCCTTGTTGTTCGGTTACACATTTCAGCTGTCCGCTGAAGCCGCCTTTGCCAAGGCGCTCCGCGCGGCAAAGCGAGCCATAGAACTGGACCCGGAAAATGCCGAAGCGCATATCGCCCTGGGCCGGACCCACCTTTGGTACTTCCACAATTGGCAGGAGGGCGAGGCAGCCGCCAACCGGGCCTATGAGCTCGCCCCCAACAATGCAGAAGTGGTCAATCTCTATGGCGATGTACTGATCATGCTGGGCGATTTCGAGTCGGGCGAGCGAATCGAACGCAAGGCCGCCCTGCTGGACCCCCTGTCGGCAACGAATGCCTTTGATGTTGCCGTCGCCCTGTTAATCCAGAACCGCCCGGAAGAAGCGCTGGCACCCGCCCGTATCGCGATGGATCTGGCTCCAGATTCCCATTTCCGGGTGGATGCCCTGATTTATGCACTGCTGCTGACCGGCCGGACCGAAGAAGCCCGCGCGCTGATCGAAACAACCATCGCCAAATTTAATGTAGACCAGCAGGACCCTGTAAGTGCTAACCAATGGTGGAGCATATACTTCTACGAGACGGATGACCGCGAAGGCCTGCGCGCTTACTGGAACGAGCGGATGGGCGCCCCAAACTCAGCCGCCACCGGTCCCAATGCTGCTGCCGCGGGGAACTCGTTTCCCGCTTCGTACATGGCCTTTTTTACACTTTGGCTGGATGGCGCGGAAGCAGCCCTGCCCTGGTTGCAAATAGCCCATTCCAACGGGGAGTTTATGCTGCTGCGTTGGCCGCACTATTTTTACCTGCCCGAGCGTATGTCGACTGACCCCAAGTGGCTGGAATTCTGGAACCAGCCGGAGTACCAGGGGCTGTTCGAGATTCGCCGGTCCCGTCCCCATGACAACATCAGCTGGTGGAAGGAACGGCCGCAGTGAGCCTGTTCGAAGAACTCAAACGCCGCAACGTGTTTCGCGTGGGCATTGCCTACCTCGTGGGCGCCTGGGTATTGGCCCAGGTGGCCGAGTTGCTGCTGTCCAATTTCGAGGCACCGGCGGTGGTGATGAAGTCCATCCTGGTAGTGCTGATCATAGGTTTCCCCCTGGCGATGTTCCTGGCCTGGGCCTATGAACTGACTCCGGAGGGCATCAAGCCCGAATCCGAGGTTGATCGCAGGCAATCGATCACCGGGCAAACCGGGCGCAAGCTGGACCGCATCATCATCGCCTTCCTGGTGATTGCCCTGGGCTATTTCGCCTGGGACAAGTTTGCTACGGTCGATTCGCGCGCAGAGCGCGCTCCTACAGAGGGCTCTGACCCCACGGAAAAATCCATCGCCGTCCTGCCCTTCGTGAACATGTCCTCCGACCCCGAGCAGGAATACTTTTCCGATGGCCTTGCTGAAGAACTGCTCAACCGCCTCGCGCAGAATAACAGTCTTCGGGTCGCAGCCCGCACCTCCGCCTTTCAGTTCAAAGGCCAAAACCTGGACGTAGCCGAGATTGGCCGCCAGCTCAAAGTCGACCATGTGCTGGAAGGCAGCGTGCGCAAATCCGGCAGTCGCCTGCGCATCACGGCGCAGCTGATCAAGGTGCAAGACGGCTTCCACGTGTGGTCGGACACCTATGAACGTGAACTCACGGATGTATTCGCCATCCAGGACGAAATCTCGGCTGCAATTGCCAATGCCCTTGAACTCGAGCTGGGTACTACTGCTGGTGGCGAAGATGTAGCCAAACCCACGTCCAATATCGAAGCCTACAACCTGTACCTGCAGGCCCGTTTTTATCTTGCCACGCGCATCGAAAAGAACCTGCTGCAAGCGGCAGATCTGTTTCAGCAGGCTGTGGCGCTCGATCCCGGATTTTCCAAGGCCTGGTCGGGTCTGGCGCTTACCTACGCCCTCCTGCCGTGGTACGGCCCGACCATCCCGGAGTCCGAGGGCGCCAGAAAGACACTGGAATCTGCTCAGGCAGCGATCAAACTCGACCCGGAAAATGCCGAAGCATGGGTTGCGCGTGGCTATATAGAAACCTTTTTCTTGTGGGACTGGACAGCGGCAGAAATCAGCCTTGAGCGTGCCATCACCCTGGCGCCCAACGATGCGGACGTGGTGAATCTCTACGGCAGTGCCATGGTTGCTCTGGGTGATTTCGTTCAGGCAGAGCGCTACGAGCGCCACGCAGTGGAACTGGATCCCCTGGCGGCGGTGCAGTACGGCGACCTGGCTATCCTGATGCTGATCCTGAATCGCAATGAGGAAGGCCTGGAGTATGCGCGCACCGCGGCCAGGCTGGGGCCGGATGCTGTGAGCAGAATTGCTGAGCTGATCCTGGCTCTGCAGCGTGTTGGCAAGTTCGATGAGGCGCGTCAGTACCTTGAATTGGTTGATCACAATCTTCATGCCGATCCGGGATTTCTCGCCGCCTGGTGGTGCCAGTACTACTACGAACAAAAAGACATTCCGCAGCTGCGCAAGGCCCTGGCGCACTACATCGAGTTGGAAAATAGCGGAGCCGGATTTGTCATCCGGACCAACATCGCCTTCTATGCCGCGTGGCTGGATGGCGTGGACGCCGCTTTGCCCTGGCTGGAAAAAGCCTATCGACAGCGCGAAAGCTTTCTGACGTTTCCAGACACTTTCTACCTGCCCGAGCGTATTTCGACAGACCCGAAATGGCTGGAATTCTGGAACCAGCCCGGCCTGCGTGAGCTGATGGACCTCCGCCGCGGGCACAAGCCTCTTCCCGAAAACGTTGGCTACTGGAAAGAGCGGCCGCAATGAGCCTGCCACGTTCTTCAGGGTCGTTTCACGCCCGTGAGCCTCACCGCATCTCCATCAAAAGTATAGACGGCTTCCAGTGCCCCACCCGCTTGCCCGGCACACCACCTGGCCTTGTTGATGATCAGTGCATCTGCAAAGTCGATGTTGGTCTTCGTGCCCTTGTTTTTTGACGTATCGGGCAAGCCAGTTGCTCCAGCAAAATCGTTCAGTGCGCGCCACACGACCTGGTTATCTTCAAAGCGGATTGAGGGTTCGGCTAACAGGGCATTGACCACTTTACAGATCCCGCTCCTGTCGAGTTTGTACCTGCGGCCTTTGAGGGTCCAAATTGTCTCGGCAAGCACGACATCGGTAATCAGAACCTCTTTGTGCCGTCGAATCAGAGCCGCGGCTTTTCGTGCTTGCGCCTTGTCATCATTGAGCACGTAGCGCAACACTACGTTGGTATCAATAGCAATCATGAAGCCAGGACGGAGTGAAGCGATTCCTCGTCACTGACGCTGGCATCCGCTTTGATATGAGCAATCGCACCGTGTGCGGCGCCCATGTGCTTCTTGATGATGGTGATCCGGCCCAGGTTATCGACATAGCTCACATACTCGTCACCCGGCCCAATGTTCGCTTCACGGCACTGATGAATGGGCAAGGTAATTTGGCGTTTGCTGCTCACTATGGACATGGGCTTAATTCTTTACTTAAAGACATTAAGTAAAGATTACGCGCATTTTGCAAACGTGACAATCTGTTGGCCATTAACCACTACTTTCCATCCAAACCAGCATTAAAGCCTGCGAAGATCTTGCGCGGAACAAAAACGAAAACAAAGAGGGGATTTACTGCGTGGCTTGTAGGAAAATTGGCGAAGACGGTTTCGAGTGTAATTGACGTCTTTTCGCCTTCGTGCGGAGAATAAATCGCTGCCCATCCCCTTTTAGTGATCCGCTTTAATGGTCCCGCCCAGCGATAGGGAGTAATCGGTGCCCGGCCTGTTCAAATTCGCAGTTGTATTCGCACTGGCAACCAGCGGCGCCCTCGCCGCCGCTCCTCGGCAAATTGATGTATCGGAGGGCCCCATGGCTGCAGCCATCAACAGCCAACTGACAGAAGCTTCTGAAACTGGCTTCGGCGGCGCCGTGGTCGTCGAGGTGGACGGCAAGACCCTCCTGCAGGCCGGCTATAGCTACGCTGATCGCGAGAAGAAACATCGAAATAGCGATGGAGCAACTGCTTGAAATTCGCTCCCTTTGCCTTCCATCAGAAATCCACCCTGATGGAAAATCTCGATTTAACCGGACATCACTGGCGCTATTACTACTTTATACACCCTAAATACCTTGTATATCCGGAATATAATTCCTAAAATACAGGGTATGTTGAGGCGCAAAGTTACCGATAAACTTCACGCAATGCTCGCGCAAGTGCCTGCGGTTGCATTGCTGGGTGCGCGCCAGGTCGGCAAAACCACGCTCGCAAAGCGCATTGCTAAAAGCATCGATTCAATTTACCTCGATTTGGAAGCTCCCGAGGATCTCCTAAAGCTCAGCGATCCCACCCGTTTTTTAAGCGCGCATGCCGATAAGCTGATTATTCTGGATGAAATACAGCGAAGCCCGGAATTGTTCCCCGTGTTGAGGGGGCTGATTGATAAAAACCGGGAGCAGGGCCGCAGAGCAGGTCAGTTTTTGCTGCTTGGATCGGCCTCCATGGATTTGATGCGGCAGTCTTCGGAAAGCCTGGCAGGTCGGATTGGTTATATTGAGATGGGCGGCCTGAACGTTGCTGAACTTAATGGCAAGCAACAGGATCGGCAGACCCTTTGGCTGCGGGGAGGGTTTCCCGACAGCTATCTGGCAACAGATGATAGCGTGGCCATGGACTGGCTTGAAAATCTGGTTCGCACATATCTTGAGCGCGACGTCCCGCAAATGGGCTTCCGTGTTCCCGCAGCAAGGTTGCGCCGACTATGGACGATGTTGGCGCATTTGCAAGGTGAAACCATTAACTATTCCAAGCTGGCCTCGAACCTGGAAGTCGACGCCAAGACGGTAAGTAACTACATCGATATTCTGACGGACCTGTTGCTGGTCAGGCGCCTTGAGCCCTGGCATACCAACGTCAAGAAGCGCCTAGTGAAATCACCCCGTTATTACGTCCGCGACAGTGGCATTTTGCACCGCTTGCTGGGTATCAACAGCTACGATGCATTGTTGTCCAATCCGGTTTTGGGTAAGAGTTGGGAAGGCTTTGCCATTGAAAATATTCTTTCGGTCCTGCCAACTCGCGTAGAAACCTATTTTTACCGAACAGCCGCCGGAGCAGAGGTTGATCTGGTTATCAAGATGCCGTCATCTGAAATCTGGGCCGTAGAGATCAAGCACGGCGCCGCCCCCAAGCTCGGCAAGCACTACAGTCAAACCTGTGATGATTTTGGCGCAGCGCATAAATACATCCTCTACGGCGGTGACGATGAGTTTCCGGTGGGTGACGATGTGACGATAATTTCGCTATCAGGACTCATGGAAAAGCTTGAAGGATAAGCCCCGCCTGCTGATTTGCATTCAATATTGATCGTGGTTCACATTTCAGCGCAAATCAACACCCAGGGTTCAATCTTCGAAGCTATCGGCAAAGATCGTCGCATTGGGAGCGCTGCAGCCAGACGCTCCAATCTGCACCTCATAGGCGCCCAGATCGCGCACACCGAACAGGTCGGCTACGTCTGGCAGGTCCTGGTCTCGCGGTTGGTTGTCCAGATCGCGGTCATCGCCGGCAACAGGCGGGGCAAAGTCCGCGGCTAGCGAGCTCCGGCAAAGGTGATAGTTGCCGTTGGCGGCATCCACGAAAGATGGATCGCCGCTGATGATGCTCGGATCAGCGGGCAGTGTGGTGATGTAGGCTGACAATACATTGCTGACGTTCGGCTCAGAGGAGCCGGAATAGGCAAGTGTGAGATTGCCGGGTTGGTCGATAATTGTTTCGTGCAACTCCAGGTAGCTTTCGATATGCAATA
>JANOGQ010000576.1:0-3345 GCA_031406105.1 Lysobacterales bacterium
GGTGCGCGCCCGCGAGTGGCTGATGCAGCTGATCGATGTGCAGCGGCACGTGGGCGATTCCATGGAGTTTCTGGAGAACGCCAAGTCTGACCTGTTTCCGGACCAGATTTTCGTGTTTACACCCAAGGGCAAAATTATTGACCTCGGCCGCAATGCCACCGCGCTGGATTTTGCTTATGCCATCCATACGGATGTCGGTAACCATACCGACGTTGCGCTGGTAGACAATGAAGAAGTGCCTTTGTCCACGCGCCTGTCCAATGGCCAGACGGTCAAGATTCTGACTGATCCCGAAGCTCACCCCAGGCCGGAATGGCTGGAATTTACTTCCACAGCGCGGGCACGTACCGCCATCCGCACCTATCTGAAAAGTCTGCAGCATTCCGACACGGTGGCATTGGGTTTGCGTCTGCTGGAGCAGGCACTCAATGCGCGTGGCAGCTCACTGGATGACGTCACGCAAAAACATTGGGATCTGTTCCTCAAAGAAAATCACCTGGCGCAGCAGGAAGATGTATTCCGTGATCTGGCTTTGGGCACCACCCTGGGCAATGTGGTGGCTGCCAAGCTGGCACCAGAATCGTATTTGCCGAATTCAGCCAATGTAGCGGGAGGGGATGAAGCCCTGGTCATTGCCGGCTCTGAAGGCAGCGCCGTTAGTTTTGGCGCTTGTTGTCTGCCGGTACCGGGTGATCGCATCATGGCCTATGTGTCGGCTGACAAGGGCCTGGTAGTGCATCGACTATCCTGTGCCAACACCCGTGAATTCCGCAAACACCCCGATCGCTGCGTGGATGTGGTGTGGGCATCGATCACTCAGGGTACTTTCCCGGTCGCGTTAAAATCGCTAGTGCATAATGTGCCTGGAGTACTGGCCAGCATTTCCATGAGTTTTGCCGAAGCCGACGCCAATATCGAAAAAATCGCCATGTCCGACAGCAATCCGGAAACGGCCACCATGTTGTTCAATGTCAGCGTGAACAGTCGCGACCACATGGCACGCGTGCTGCGCCGCCTCAGGCGCAACAGCAAAGTGATTCGTGTTATTCGCCAATAAACCTCTCTGCAAAACAGGAACCGTAAAAAATGAGCAAGCAGATCATCGCAACACCGGATGCACCCGCCGCCATCGGCACCTATTCACAAGCCACCCGGCATGGTGATGTGGTTTATTTGTCCGGACAGATTCCGCTGGATCCCGCCAGCATGCAGCTGGTGGCAGGCGATTTTTCTGCGCAAACGCACCGTGTGTTCCAGAATTTGCAGGCGGTGTGCGCCGCCGCTGGTGGCAGCATGGACCAGATGCTGCGGCTGACCATCTTCCTCACCGACATGGGCAACTTTCCCCAGGTCAATACGGTGATGGCCGAGTATTTTTCCCAGCCTTACCCGGCGCGGGTTACGGTAGGTGTTGCCGCCCTGCCCAGAGGTGCGCAGGTTGAAATAGACGCCATACTCGGGCTTTGAGCCTGACCATAAAGTCGGCTACAAACCCTGTAAGCCGCCCCGGAACCACCCGTGCAACAGGCTGCTGAACGAGCACCTCCGCAGCTGACGCAATTACGTGGCGTTGGCCCGGGCATTGAGGCCAGCCTGGCGAAATTTGGCATTCACCAGGTGCAGGATCTGTTGTTTCACCTGCCCTTCCGCTATGAAGACCGTACCCGCATCATGCCGATTGGCAGCCTTTATCCTGGCGCCAACACCCAGGTTGAAGGCGCGGTGGAACATGTCGCCATTGTGCGGGGACGTAGACCCATGCTGGTGGTTTCCCTGTCCGATGGTACTGGCCGGCTGACCCTCAGGTTTTTTCATTTCCGCCAGTCGCAAAAAGCCCAACTGGGCTTGGGCACACGCCTGCGCTGCTATGGCGAAGCGCGTGGCGGTGCCCGTGGCCTGGAAATGGTGCATCCCAGTTACAAACGCCTGGCCAGCGGTGTTGATGAGCCGGTGGCTGATCGGCTGACGCCGGTCTACCCTTCAACCGAAGGCCTGGCCCAGGCCAGTTGGCTGAAACTGACAGAACAGGCTTTGCTGTTGCTGCAGCAACAGCGCCTGGTTCTGGAGGAATTGCTGCCCACTGATCTGCTGCGCAACCTCAAACTGCCTTCCCTCCAGGCCGCTATTCCCTACATTCATCGGCCACCACTGGGTGCTGATGTAGAAGCTCTGGTTGAGCGCCGGCATCCGGCCCAACAGCGCTTGGCACTGGAAGAATTACTGGCACACAACCTGAGCATGCAAGCCCTGCACAGCTTTGAAAAGAAATTGTCCGCTGCGCCACTGCATCGTGCCGCAGCGCTGGAAAATGAGTTTCTGCAGTTGCTGCCTTTTCGGTTGACAAAGGCACAGCAACGCGTGATCGCTGAAATTCACAATGATCTGGCCCGTAGTCACCCCATGCATCGGCTGTTGCAGGGTGATGTGGGCTCCGGCAAAACCGTCGTGGCAGCCATGGCCGCATTGCGGGCCATAGGCGGTGGCTACCAGGTAGCCATCATGTCACCCACCGAATTGCTGGCAGAGCAGCACCTGCAAAGCTTCACTCACTGGCTGGCGCCGCTGGGCATACAGCCGGTGTGGCTGAGCAGCAAAGTTAAAGGTAAGGCTCGGCAAAAAGTCTTGAATGAAATCGCCCGGGGAGCCCCGCTGATCATCGGTACCCACGCCCTGATGCAGGAAGGGGTGGAATACCAGCAACTGGGCCTGGCCATTGTGGATGAACAACATCGTTTTGGTGTGCACCAGCGACTGGCCTTGATGGATAAGGCCACGGACAACTCACTGCACGCCCATCAGCTGATCATGACTGCCACGCCCATTCCACGCACGCTGGCCATGACGGCTTACGCCGGGCTGGAAACTTCAGTCATTGATGAACTGCCACCTGGCCGCAGGCCGGTGCAGACGGTCACCGTTTCCAATGAACGGCGCCATGAAGTGATTGCCCGGGTAGCAGCAGCCTGCAAGGATGGCCGGCAGATTTATTGGGTCTGCACCCTGATCGAAGAATCCGAAGTGGTGGAGGCACAGGCTGCCGAGGATGTAGCCAATGAATTGAAACTGGCTTTGCCGGGAACTGCCATAGTCCAGACCCAGAACCGACAGCGACGAAAACACCACGGTTCGGGTGGTTGCGCTGGCCACACCTTCAGGTGTGGGTTGCGCTTGAAAACCCTGCAACAGCGCGATAAAGGTCACGGTAAAACCAAACACAATGCTCTTGATGACGCCGTTTCCTACATCTTTCCAGACATCAACGCCACCCTGAATCTGACTCCAGAACGAACCGGCGTCGACCCCGATCATCAATACACCCACAATCCAGCCCCCAATGATGCCGGT
>JANOGQ010000584.1:0-4312 GCA_031406105.1 Lysobacterales bacterium
AAAACACGCTGCAAACTGCGCTGTCACGAATCCCCGCCAGCATCTCCGGGCTTTCGGTCTGGCAGCCGGGGTGGCACAATAGCCGCTCTTTTATTCTGGACAGGGGCTTATGGCCAAAGAAGATGTTATCGAGATGGATGGTAAGGTACTGGAAACCTTGCCAAATACCATGTTTCGGGTAGAGCTGGACAATGGTCACATAGTTACCGCACACATTTCCGGGCGCATGCGAAAACACTATATCCGCATACTGACCGGCGATAAGGTCAAGGTAGAACTCACTCCTTATGACCTCAGCAAAGGCCGCATCACCTACCGCTCAAAATAAATTCCCGATAAATTCCCAGGCCCGCAGCTGATCAATCCGTAGCCGCAGGCAAGGCCTTCATCTCCTGGCCCTTGGCTATCCTTTTGATTTGAAGTTTGTCGCCCTTGGTGCGAGGTGCTGATACGCGTACCTCACCACCATCGACCAGCTCACCGAAAAGCAAATCGTCGGCCAGGGGCCGCTTGATCTGCTCCTGGATCACACGCTTCATCGGCCGCGCTCCCATTTTCGGATCAAAGCCTTTCTCAGCCAGCCACTCGCGTGCAGAGCGCGTGATCGAAATGCTGACATTCTTCAACGCCAGTTGTTCTTCCAGCTCCAGCAGGAACTTGTCCACCACGCGCAGGATGATGGACATATCCAGCGCCCGGAAGCTGATGATGCTATCCAGCCGGTTACGGAATTCAGGTGCAAAGGTTTTGCGAATGATCTCCATGGCATCGGTGGAATTATCCTGTTCGGTGAAACCGATGGATCGCCGGGCACTTTCGTGAGCGCCGGCATTGGTAGTCATGACCAGGATGACATTACGGAAATCCGCCTCGCGGCCGTTGGCATCGGTGAGCTTACCGTGATCCATAACCTGCAGCAGGATGTTGAATATATCCGGATGAGCTTTTTCAACCTCGTCCAGCAACAGCACCGCATGAGGTGTTTTGGTCACGGCTTCGGTCAGCAAACCACCCCGATCAAAACCAATATAGCCAGGCGGCGCGCCAACCAGGCGTGATACCGAATGGGCCTCCATGTACTCGGACATGTCGAAGCGTATCAACTCAATACCCATGGTCAGCGCCAGCTGCCGTGTTACCTCGGTCTTGCCCACACCGGTGGGCCCTGCGAACAGGAATGAGCCTATGGGTTTTTCGGCATCACCCAGGCCTGAGCGTGCCATTTTGATGGCCGCCGACAAAGCGTCAATGGCATCGTCCTGGCCAAACACCACCAGCTTCAGATCACGGTCGAGATTACGCAAGGCATCCCGATCGGAACGCGAGACCTGCTTGGCGGGAATACGCGCCATGTTTGCGATGATGTCTTCGATATCGTGCTCATCCAGATCAACCTTGCGCAACTTCTCTGGCTGCAGGCGCTGATGGGCTCCGGCTTCATCAATCACATCAATGGCCTTGTCGGGCAGATGCCGGTCATTGATATGGCGGGCTGACAACTCGGCGGCAGCAATCAGTGCCTGGTCACTATAAGTTACGCTGTGATGCTCTTCGAAGCGACTCTTCAGGCCACGCAGAATTTCGATGGTTTCGGGCACACTGGGCTCGTCGATATCGATCTTCTGGAAGCGCCGGGCCAGTGCGCGGTCTTTCTCGAACACGCCACGAAATTCCTGGAAGGTAGTGGAACCCATGCAGCGCAATTCACCTGAAGCCAATACCGGCTTGATCAGGTTGGAGGCATCCATCACACCACCGGATGCAGCACCGGCTCCAATGATAGTGTGAATTTCGTCTATGAACAGGATGGCACCCGCTTCACTTTTCAGTTCGGCAAGGACCGCCTTGAGGCGTTTTTCAAAATCACCGCGATACTTGGTGCCTGCCAGCAATGAACCCAGGTCCAGGGCATAAATGGTGGCATTGGCCAATATCTCGGGCACTTCATGCTTGACGATACGCAGGGCCAGGCCTTCAGCCATGGCAGTTTTACCCACTCCCGCCTCGCCCACCAGCAAGGGGTTGTTTTTGCGGCGGCGGCATAACACCTGGATGGTTCGTTCGATTTCTTTGCTACGGCCGATAAGCGGGTCAATTTCATCCCGCCGGGCACGCTCATTGAGGTTGGCAGTGTAACGTTCCAGCGCACTGACCTTGCGCTCGCCATCTTCGTCAACACCATTGTCCAGCACTCCAGGGTCCTTAACCTTCTCGTCCCCTCGCTCTATTTTGCTGACGCCGTGAGAAATGTAATTCACCACGTCCAGCCTATGGACATCATGGCGGTGCAGCAAGTAACAAGCGTAAGAATCTTTTTCGCTGAAAATGGCCACCAGTACATTGGAGCCCAGCACCTCTTCCTTACCAGCGGACTGCACGTGGTAAAGCGCCCGCTGCAGCACGCGCTGAAAGCCGATGGTGGGCTGTGTATCACGCACATCATCGTCTTTCAGCAATGGCACGGTATCGTCCAGTACCTTGCGAATTTCCTTTTCGAGTTGTTTGATTTCAGCACCACAGGCACCGAGTATGGCAAGCGCAGAGCCGTTATCCAGCAATGCCAGCAACATGTGTTCAACAGTCAGAAATTCATGCCGGCTTTCCCTGGCCTCCTGGTAGGCCCGACTGATCGAAAGCTCCAAATCCTTGCTAAACATGTTTGCCGATCTCCTGGCCTGGAACTCCGGCCTTGCTGGTGGACTTTGCTGTTATCAAATGCCCTGCCCTTAACATGGTAGACCGATTGATCTGATTCAAGGCTTCAGATTTTTTCCATAGTGCATTTCAAAGGATGTTCATGCTGGCGCGCATACTCGCTGACCTGCACCACCTTGGTTTCAGCAATTTCAAAGGTAAAAACGCCACAAACCCCTTTACCGCGCGTATGCACGTGCAACATCACCTGCGTGGCCCGGTCATGACTCATGGTGAAAAAGGTTTTGAGAATTTCGATGACAAAATCCATTGGAGTGTAGTCATCGTTCAGCAGAATGACACGATACATGGGAGGCAACATGACCTCGGGTCGAGCTTCTTCCAGCACGACGCCATGTTCTTTGTTGGATTCAAGTTCCTGACTCATGGGTTGATTTTAACGTAGCTGGCAGGGCTGCGTCGATGCCCTTTGCGCCATTGAGTTCAGTTATTGAGCGCTGCATGCCAATTTACTGAGCAAGGGGCTTTGGCTTTTGCACAATTGCCCCCACTTAAAGCTTCATGTCCGGGGCGCCAAAACAAAACAGTTTGACCATGGTTGCCATGTCGGGTGGTGTCGATTCATCCGTGGCCGCTCTGCTATTGCGGCGTAAAGGCAGCAACATCGCTGGCATGTTCATGAAAAACTGGGAAGAAGATGATCGCTCAGGTCATTGCCCGGCTGAGCAGGATGCAGCCGATGCATCAGGCGTTGCACAAGCACTGGGAATCAAGCTGAATACCCGGAATTTCTCGGCGGAGTACTGGGATGGTGTATTTGAAAATTTCATTGCCGAATACCAGGCAGGCCGCACACCCAATCCAGACATCCTGTGCAACCGCGAAATCAAGTTCAAGATCTTCCTGCAGCACGCACAGGATCTGGGCGCTGAGCGGATAGCCACTGGTCATTATGTGCGTTCCGATGAACGCGACGGCCAGCAGCGACTTTTGCGCGCTCTGGACCACAACAAGGACCAGAGTTATTTCCTCTACACCCTGGGCCAGGAGCAATTGGCCTGTGTCGATTTCCCGGTAGGTGAGCTGGCCAAGCCCGCAGTCCGGGAGCTGGCAAATTCTGCGGGATTCAAAGTACATGACAAGAAAGACAGCACCGGGATATGCTTTATTGGCGAGCGTGATTTTCGTGCGTTCCTGTCGACCTACGTTCGCAGTGAAGCCGGAGAAATACGCACAGCTGAAGGTGATTTGATCGGCCAGCATCAGGGTCTGGCATTTCACACCCTGGGGCAGCGCCAGGGCCTGGGCATAGGCGGCGTGCGTGGCTTTCCGGATGCAGCCTGGTATGTGCTGCATAAGGACATGAACACCAAGGTACTTTACGTGGGACAGCAACATGATCATCCCTGGCTGCTTTCCACAAGGGTGTTCGCCAAAGAAATAAGCTGGATATCCGGACATGCACCGGAAACCGGCCGAATCTTACAAGCACAAGTGCGTTATCGCCAGGCCGCACAGCCTTGCCACATAGTTGAAGCCCGGGATGATGAACTTATGGTGGAATTCGAACAGCCACAATGGGCGGTGACAGCCGGGCAGTCCTTAGTGCTTTATGATGACGATGTCTGCCTGGGCGGCGGGATCATCCGGTTTTCCA
>JANOGQ010000628.1:0-9203 GCA_031406105.1 Lysobacterales bacterium
TCAAATCGCCGCAGGGGCTGGCGGTCTTTTACGACCTGGTGCGTCAGGCTGACGTGGTGATCAGCAATTTTGGCGTGGGCGTGCCCGAGCGCCTGGGGATCGACTACGCCACGCTGGCCGCTATCAATCCGCGCATCATTACCTGCACCATCACCGGTTTTGGCTCGGACGGGCCCAAACCTGGTCGCCCTGCATTCGACCAGGTAGCCCAGGCGACTGGCGGGGGCATGTCCATTACCGGCCTGGATCCGGCCCATCCCGTGCGCTCGGGTATTCCAATCGGCGACCTGGGTGGTGGAATGTTTTCGGTCATGGGCATACTGGCAGCGCTGGTAGAGCGCGACCGCAGCGGCCGGGGGCAACATGTGGATATCTCCATGCTGGATTGCCAGATTTCCATGCTCAATTACATGGCAACTATGTATTTCCTCTCGGGCGAGGATCCTTACCCGATCGGCAACTCACATTTTGTGCACGTGCCCTACAATACCTTCAGGACTGCGGACGGATTCATCGTAATTGCCGTGATAACCGACAATTTCTGGCAAAACCTCAAGCAGGTTTTAAGCTGCAGAGAATTTGCTGATGAACAATACGACACCCAGCCGGGCCGCTGGGCGGGTCGGGAGATGATTGAAGCCAGGATGAATGAAATGCTTTGCAAGAACACATCGGCATATTGGCTGGAGCAGCTGGAGGCCAAGCGTATACCCTGTGCTCCGGTGAATAGCTTCAGCCAGGCTCTGAGCGATCCGCAGGTACTGCACCGGCAGATGGTGGTGGAACTCAAACATCCGGATGGCAAATCCACCAAAGGCCCGGGCAACCCCATCAAGCTTTCGCGCAATAATGAAGAATCGTTCACTGCTGCACCGCATGTAGGCCAGCAAACCGAACAGGTCCTTTGCGATCTGCTGGGATATGACAGGGCAGCGATCGAGGTTTTGAAACAGCAGGGAGCGGTCGCCTGATGGGCGCGAATATCGTTATCAATGATGTAGGTCCGCGCGATGGTTTGCAGAACCAGCGGCAGATTCTGCAACCTGAGCAACGCCTGCAGCTGATCCAGTCTTTGCTGGATGCCGGCATGAAGCATATTGAAGTGGGTTCTTTCGTGTCACCCAAGGCCGTGCCGGCCATGGCGGGTGCGGACCGCATACTGGCCGGTCTGCCGGATCGCAGCGATGTCTGCTTTACGGTGCTGATCCCAAACATGAAAGGCTATGAGCTGGCGCGCGAGAATGGTGCCCGGAGTGTCAGCATGGTGCTTTATGGCAGCGAGGGTATGGCCCAAAAAAACGCCCGCATGAGCCGGTCACAGGCGGATGATGCCAGCATGGACATCATAGCGCTGGCAAAAAAGGATGGCATCCGCGTAACGGCCACGATTGCGGTTGCTTTCGAGTGTCCTTTCGATGGCAAGGTCGATCCTTCATTGGTTGAGGCAAGTACCGCGCAAATGCTGGCTGTGGGTGCCGATGAAGTCTGTATTGCCGATACCATCGGTGCAGCCAATCCGGCGCAGGTACGGGCCATGGCATCGAAGCTTGTGCAGCAAAACGGCTGCCAATGCTTGAGCTTTCATTTTCACGATACCCGTGCCATGGGACTGGCCAATGTGTTTGCTGCCATTGAATCGGGTATCCGGAAATTTGATACTTCGATTGCTGGTCTGGGTGGTTGCCCGTTTGCGCCGGGCGCATCCGGCAATGTGGCGACGGAAGATGTAGTGATGATGGTGCAGCAAATGGGCTATGAGACTGGCATCGATCTGGCCGTGCTGTTACAGGGATCGGCCCTGGCCAGGGAACTGACTGGCACAGCCCCGGGTGGCCGAGCCTTGCCCTGGTTGCAGCGTTATCTGCAAAAACAGGTCGGTGAAGCGCCTGTTCGAGCCTCAGCATGAGCAGCGAGAGAAAAGTGAAAATGATGCAGCGGAGAAACAGATGAGTTATCGATTGGGTGTCGATGTGGGTGGTACTTTTACCGACCTGCTGCTGATCAATGAAGAAAGCGGCGAAACCTTCACCGCGAAAGTTCCGTCCACGCCCAAGGATTCGTCCATCGGCGTGCTGAACGGCGTGGCGCGGATTTGCGAAGAATCCGGAGTCGATCCAAAACAGATTCATCGTGTCATGCATGGCACCACAGTGGCCACCAATGCCGTCCTCACCGGCAAGGGTGCCCGCGTTGGACTGGTCACCACGGCCGGTTACAAACAGGTATTGCAAGTGGCACGGTCCTTCTGTCCCGGCGGTCTGGGAGGCTGGGTGAGTTATGTGAAAGCGCCTTTGCTGGCGCCACTGGAACTGACCATCGAAGCTGAAGAGCGCATGAGCGCCAAAGGTGAAGTGGTACGACCGCTGGATGTTGATGCCCTGCGCACCGCTTTGCAAAAACTTGCAGCTACCGGCCAGGTAGAAGCGCTGACCATCTGTTTTATCAATGCCTATGTGAACGGTGAGCACGAACGCCAGGCGCGTGAAATTGCCTTGCAGATATTCGGCAAGGTGCCCATCTCCATTTCATCCGACGTTGTACCGGAAATGCAGGAATACGAACGCACCGAAACCACGGTGGTGAATTCCTATGTGCGGCCCGAAGTTGCCACCTACATCACCAATCTGCAGAACTCGCTGGAAGAACGCATGGGCAAAGGCGTACAGCTTTCCATCCTGCGTTCCGATGGGGGCCTTGCTTCATCAAGGGCCGCTGCCGAATCGCCGGTTAACCTGCTGCTGTCCGGCCCGGCCGGTGGGGTGGCTGGTGCGATTTATTTTTCCAGCCGGGCGGGTTTCGACAATGTGTTGACCTTTGATATGGGCGGTACCTCCACCGACGTAGCCCTGATCCAGAACGCGAAGGCGCGCGTCCGTCGCGAAACTCGCGTGGGTGATGTCACCGTGCGGGCACCTTCGGTGGATGTGCGCACCGTGGGGGCGGGTGGTGGATCCATCGCTTTTGTTCCGCAATTGACCAAGGCTTTGCGGGTTGGCCCCCATTCGGCCGGCGCTGAGCCGGGTCCGGCTTCTTACATGAAAGGCGGCACGGAGCCCACGGTTTGCGATGCCAACGTGGTGCTCGGTTATCTGCCCGCCGATGTGCAGCTGGGTGGTGATATGGCGATCGACAAGAAGGCCGCAGAAGCCGCGGTGCAGAAAATTGCCGATGCCATGGGCATCAGCCTGATGCAAGCTGCCGAAGGCATTATCAAAATCGTCAACGAATCCATGTTCGGCGCTTTGCGGCTGGTGTCAGTAGAGCAGGGTTTCGATCCGCGTGATTTTGCGCTGGTGGCCTTTGGTGGAGCCGGCCCTTTGCACGGCAATGCCATGGGCATACTCACCAACTCCTGGCCGGTGATCGTGCCACCGGGGCCGGGCGTTCTGTGCGCTTATGGCGATGCCACAACCGCGGTGCAGGATGAGGCGTCCCGCACATACGTAGCTAAAGCCACAGAATTGACCCCGCAACAATTGCTGGCCGATCTCGAGGAGCTACGCCAGCGCGCAGCACAATCGCTGAATGAAGATGGTATTCCGCAAGAGAAGCAGGAAGTCACTTATCAAGCCGATCTGCGTTACATCGGCCAGGCTTTCCAGATCACCATGGATTTCACTGGCGAGGAACTCATGGAAAAAGGTCTTGCCCTGCTGACCGACAAGTTCGACCAGGAACACGAACAACTGTTTACCTTTGCGCTGGGTAAGGATCACGAACTGGTGATGATCCGGGCCATCGTGCAGGCCCGTTCGAGGGCCATCAAGGAAGTGGAAATTGGCCGGCGCGGTGCCAGCCTGGAAGAGTGCAAAATCCACGATTCGCAATTCTTTTACGAAGGCAAGAACCACGATGTGGGGATTTACGATCGCAACCTGTTGCACGCAGGCATGATGGTAGAAGGCCCCGCCATCGTCAGCGAAATGGATTCCACCACTGTGATACTGCCCGGCTACCGAGGTACTGTCGACGCAATCGGCAACCTGCTGATCAACGTTGTACCGTAAAGAGGCTCAGAACATGCCATCAAGAATCATTCAGACCAACCATGCACCCTTCAAGCGCATTGAGCCCGACACCGTCACGGTAGACATCATAGAAAACGCACTGCGCAACGCGCGCGTTGAAATGGACGCGGTGTTGTTCCGCACTGCCATGAGCCCGGGCATCCGCGAGCAGGGCGACTGCTTTCCCATGATTGCCAACCGTGACGGCAAGATGGTGGTGGGGCAGTTCGGCTCCTTCATTCACGGCTTTACCCAGGCCTACGATGCCGATATCGAGGAAGGCGACATCATCCTCACCAACGACCCTTACATGTGCAATGCCGCTGTTTCGCATTTGCCAGATTGGATCGTGCTGGTACCGATATTCAAGGATGGCCGCCACATCGCCTGGTCAGCCATGTTCGGCCATATGTCGGATAACGGTGGCATGGTGCCCGGCTCCATTCCCATCCGGGCCGAGACGATTTTCCAGGAAGGCATCCGTATTCCGCCCACCAAGCTGTATAAAAAGGGCGTCTTGCAGGCTGACATACTGGAACTGATCCTGCACAACGTGCGCACCCCGCAGTGGAATCGCTTTGACCTCAATGCGCTGGTAGCAGCCTGTAAGACGGCGGCCAAACGCTGCGCGGAAATCGCCAGCCGTTTTGGTGACGACGTGTTCTATTCCACCATGGAGATCATGCTGGAACGCAACTACCTGGCCATGAAAGCCATCATCGAAATGATCGTGCCGGAAGAACCACGCGTGTTCGAAGATTATGTTTGCGACGATGGCGTGGGCATGGGCCCGTACAAGATTCGCTGCAAGCTGTGGCGTGAGGGCTCTAAGGCGATCTTCGATTTCGAGGGCACCGATCCGCAGGCGCAGAGCTCCATCAATTTTTACCTGAACGAAGACATGTTCAAAATGTTTTTTGGCTCCTTTACCATCAATCTGGTCGATCCGCAGATCCTGTTCAACGATGGCTTTTACGACCTGGTGGACGTGCGCATTCCCAAAGGCACGCTGCTCAAGCCCAATTATCCGGCGGCCTTGTCGGGTCGCACCCACGCACTGGGGCGGATTTTTGACGTGATGGGTGGGTTGCTGGGCCAAAGTGCCCCAGACCACATCAACGCCGCGGGTTTTTCTGACTCGCCGCATCTGTTCTTCGCCGGTTATGACGAGAAAGGTGAATGGTTCCAGTTGTTCCAGATTGGCTTCGGTGGCATTCCGGGTCGCCCGGTGGGCGATGGGCCAGACGGCCATTCACTGTGGCCCGGTTTTACCAATGTGCCCAATGAATTCATTGAAGCCTACTTCCCGCTGCGCATAGAGCGCTACGACTGCATCGCGGATTCGGGCGGTGCGGGCCTGCATCGCGGTGGCAATGGATTGTCGGTGGCTTATCGCTTTCTGGTCGAAGGAACGGTTTCGGTTCATGACGAGCGCTGGCTCACTTACCCCTGGGGGGTGCGCGGCGGTGAACCCGGCTTGCGTTCCAGCAAGAGATTGGTGCGCAATGATGGCAGTGAAGAGTGGCTGCCATCCAAATCGGAAGGCATCAAGGTTCAAAAAGGCGATCTGCTGTACTTCAACACCTGGGGTGGCGGTGGCTGGGGTGATCCGTATGAGCGTGATGCCGCATTAGTGAAAGCGGATGTGGATCGGGGCCTGGTTACTGCTGCGGGTGCCCGACGTTACGGTGTGGTAATCGCTGCCGATGGTTCCATCGCTCAATCGGCCACCGAAGCCCTGCGAGCAGAATTGCGCAATAAACGCGGTGAAGTGGAGATGTTCAACTTCGGCGGTTCCATCGAAGAGATCAAGGCGCGTTGCAAGGCAGAGACCCACCTTGATCCACCCGTTCCGCCCACCTTCGCAAAAGCACGGGCCTGATCGAGATGACGGATCTGCAACGACAACCATTGGGGCTGGGCAAAAAACCGGCACTGATTTTGGTCGACATGATTCGCGGTTTTACCGATCCGGCTTGCCCGCTGGGCTCAGAAGCAGACGATGTAGTACAGGCCAACCAACAATTGCTTGCGATGTTCCGCAAGCAAAGCTGGCCGGTGTTTTTTACCACCGTGATTTACCGACAACCCGAGCAGGCCAGGGTATTCCGGCAGCGGGTGCCAGCACTGAATATTCTAACGCCCGGATCGGATTGGATACAGATCGATCCCCGCCTGCAGCGCAAGGACGACGAACTGGTGATTGAGAAGCACTGGGCCAGCGGCTTTTTTGCCACCGATCTTCACGCCCGGTTGACATCTCTGCAGATAGATTCGCTGGTCGTTACCGGCTTGACCACCAGTGGTTGTGTGCGCGCCACGGTGACAGATGGCTTGCAGCATGATTATCGCGTGGTGGTGCCGCGCGAGGCCGTGGGAGACCGAAACCTCGCCGCCCACGAGGCCAATTTGTTCGACATGAATGCGAAGTATGCAGACGTGCAGGATTTATCTCAGGTATTGTATCAATTAGAAGCGGACTAGATCCGTGGCACAGGAGGATCAAAATGCAAGGCAGGATTCTGACAAAAGCTAAGAGCACAGTCTCAGTTTTAGTTGCTGGTGTGGTATTGAGTCTTTGGGGACTCACAGCGGGCAGCCTGGTGGCGGTGCCAAATGCCCAGGCACAGAGCAGCGAGGCGAGCTCTCAACCCCTGATCGAGGAGATCATTGTCACCGCCCGGCGACGCGAAGAAAGTTTGCGAGACGTGCCCGGTACCGTCACTGCCCTGACTGCAGAAATCCTGGATAGGGCCGGCGTTGAACGCGCCAGCGATTTTATCGCCCTGACGCCCGGCGTCACCATGGTAAATGCCGCCGAAGTGGGTGACACACAGGTCAACATCCGCGGCATCAATGGCGCACGTGATGCCGAAAACAGTTTTGCCTTTATCATTGATGGCGTGCTGTACACCAATCCCGCCGCTTTCAACCGGGAATACACCGATCTGCAGCAGATTGAAGTCTTCAAAGGGCCGCAGGGCGCTATTTACGGTCGTAATGCGGCTGCCGGTGCCATCATCGTGACCACTACCACGCCGACCAATGAGTTCGAAACCAATGGTACCTTGAGCATCGCCCAGGACAGCACCTATCTGGGCAAAGGCGGCATTTCCGGCGCGCTGATTGAAGACGAGCTGTATTTCCGCCTGTCAGCGGATTGGCGCTCCAGTGATGGCTACTACAGTAACGCGTTCCTCGGCAGCGATGATGTCGTCGATGCCTACGAGGGCTTCAATGTCAATGGCCGGCTGGTTTGGGAGCCGGCTGATGGCACGACCATCGATACCAGGTTGCGGCTGGGAACGGTGGATGCATCGTCCATTACCTTCAACTCAACTTTTGCCTTGCCGGTATTCGCCGCTGCCCTGAATAATCCACCGGCCTACCAGAACGTCAATGATTTCGATTTCCAGTTTGATGCCAACGTGGTTTCCGATAACGACCAGGATTCTCTGGAGTTTTCCACCAAGGTGGATCATGAACTGGAAGGCATGCGCTTCACGGGTTGGTTCCTCTACAGCGATATCCAGAACGATTTGATGTCAGATGGAACCTCGGCAGCTTTCGGCTTCTACAATTTTGATTCAGCTTGCCAGCAGTCTGTTACCGCACTGGGTGGCTATCCCTTGCTGCCACCTCAGTTTATCGGTGCCTCACCGGTGGGTGTGATTTTTGATCCCAACGGTTCATTCCTCGGCGCCTATACCCCGACAACCTGTGATGGCATCCAGGAGCAATTGCGCGATCAGAAAGACCTGAGCGTGGAAATGCGGGTGGCTTCTGACAACGATTCGCCGCTGCAATGGATGGGCGGAGTTTACTTTCTCGACATTGACCGGCAGGTAGGTGTGTCACTCAATCGCGACAGCGGCAGCCGGCCCAACCGCGGCCTGTTCCAGCCCGAGCCCGGCCCCAACTCAACTGCATCGCTGGTTTATGACCAATTCGACAGTCAGGTTATTGCACTGTTTGGTTCTCTGGAATATGACGCCACCGACACCCTGGAGCTGTCATTGGCGGTGCGATACGACAACGAGAAACGCAGTGTCTCCAGCCTGGTTGACCCCAATGCCAGGCAGTCTTTCATTGATCTGAATTTCGATGGGATCTTCAATGACCCACTAAACCCGGCACTCAGCAGCCTGATCAATCCTGAGGGAGTCATCCCTGACCAGAACGATACCTATTCTGAAACCCAACCTAAAGTTGCATTCCGCTGGGATGCCAGCGACAGTACCTCGGTATTCGGTAGCTGGGGTGTGGGTTTCAAGGCAGGTGGGTTCAACAATTCCGGTAGTGCCGCAACCGTTGACATCTTCATCAACAGCTTCATCAACGGTGGTATCGGGATTGATTTCGCGGACCAGCTGGGTGTGCCTTTGCCGGTTATCAGTGATGATTTCGATAAAGAAACTTCCAGCGCTTTCGAGCTGGGCTTCAGCAGCGATCTGGCGGATGGCCACCTGCGGCTAAATGGCGCGGCTTACTACACTGAAGTTACTGACATGCAGTTTTTTGAGTTCTTTGTGGGTACTTTCGGTTTATTGCGTGTGGTTTCGAATATCGACAAGGTGGAAATCACCGGCTTCGAGCTGGGTGCCGACTATGCATTGAATGAGAACTGGCGCTTTTATGTCGGCGGTAACTGGTTGGAGTCTGAAATCAAGACCAACAGCTCACGCCCCGATACTGTGGGTAACGATGCGCCATACACGCCCGATTACACACTCAACTTCAGCGCGGACATGAATTATCCCATCACTCAGAGCCTCAACCTGCTGGCGCGAGTTGATGCTCGTTTCGTGGGAGATACCTGGTTCCATACAGCGCCTGCGCATCGCCGTCCTCGGCGACTTCGATGGCCCACCTGCGCGCGCCTGGCTGCGCTACTTCATCGATCGCGGCCACGACGTGCATGCGATCAGCTTCTACCCGCCGCGCGCGCCGATCGAAGGCGCGACGATCCACGCGCTGCGAACCGCCTCACCCCCCGGCCCCTTCTCCCACTTCGCCGAGAGCGGGGGCATGCGGAACGCGATCGCCGCGCGTGTTCCGCGCGGGCTGCTGCGGATAGCGCACGGTGCGCGCTATCGCATGGCGGGGCTACGCGGCGTGCTGCGGCGCATCGACCCGGACGTGTTTCACGCGCACTTCATCGTCGAGCACGGCTTTTATGGCGCGCTGGCCGGCGTG
>JANOGQ010000034.1:0-4633 GCA_031406105.1 Lysobacterales bacterium
CCGGCTGCCGGTGCACTGGCCTGCGGTGAACAGGGCGTGGGCCGGATGCTGGAGGTGGATGAAATCCTGCAGCAGGTCGACCGCATCATGCGGCCCAAATCTACCGGCCGAAGAATTCTTCTTACCGCTGGCGGCACTCGCGAGCCCATCGACTCGGTACGTTACATCGGCAACCTCAGCAGCGGCCGCACTGCTGCGCAATTATGTGATGCGTTGCTGCGGGCCGGGCATGAAGTCTGCTGGCTGGGTGCTGAAAGTGCTCAGCGTCCTGGCCTGCCCTGCCAGCAACTGAGCTATGTCAGCTTCAGCGACTTGCAGAACAGCCTGCAGCAATTACTGCAAGGTCAAAGCTGGGATGTAGTGATTCATGCGGCCGCCGTCGGTGATTATTCGGTAGACCGGCTTGAACAAGGTGGCGAGCTGGTGGCGGCCGGTAGCGCGAAGTTGAAATCCAGCGGTGAAATCAGCCTGCACCTGAAACCCAACCCGAAACTACTGGATCAGTTACGTGGCTGGTCCAGTAATTCTGCAATAAAGATCATCGGATTCAAGCTGACCGACACAGCCAATCCTGAACAGCGCGCAAGCGCTATTCAACAGCTATTCGAGCGAGCCGGAGTCGATGCGGTAGTGCATAATGACTTGCAGGAAATCAGCCTGGGAAGCCACCCCTTCACCTTGCATCTTTCATCCGGGCAGTCAAACCATTGCGCGGACGCAGGGGAACTGGCTGAGAGCCTGAATCGTAAACTTCTGGAGCTGGCATCATGATGTTATGCCTCGACATTGGCAACAGTCATATTTTTGGTGGTGTGTTTGCAGACCAGGACTTGCGCTTCACTTTTCGCAAGGCTTCCAAGTCCGGCGCCTCTTCAGATGAGTACGGCCTGTTTTTCCGCAGCGTCTTAAGGGAAAATGACATTGATCCGGCCGGCATCAAGGCCATTGCCATGTGCAGTGTGGTTCCGGAGGTGGTGTACGCCATCAGCGCCAGCTGTCGGAAATATTTTGGCCTGGCTCCCTTCATTTTGCAGGCGGGTGTTAAAACCGGCTTAAAAATCGGTTACCAGAATCCACTGGAAGTCGGCGCAGACCGCATTGCCAACGCCATTGCTGGCACTCATCTTTATCCTGATCAGGATTTGATGATCATAGACCTGGGCACCGCTACCACCCTCTGCGCCATCGGCAAGGGCAAAAATTACAAAGGTGGTGTGATCGTTCCCGGTTTGCGCATGTCCATGCAGGCACTGGATTCGGGAACATCCAAGTTACGCGCGGTGGAAATTGTCCGCACCAGCCAGGCTTTGGGGCGTACCACAGCCAGCAGCATACAATCGGGTTTGTTCCTGGGCCACCTTGGTGGTCTCAAGGAAATCATCCGGCGCGTAAGCGACGAAGAATACGCTGGCCAGCAACCGCTGGTATTGGCCACCGGTGGCTTTTCCTCGCTGTTTGAAGGAACCGGCCTGTACGACCTGGCCATACCCGATCTGGTACTACAGGGACTGCGCCTGGCCAGTGCCCTGAATCACGATTAGAACCCCGATTAATTTTTGATTCTGACCATCATGCTGCAAGAAACCCATCCAGGCCTTCCCGCTCATTGGTATTACGATCCACAGCATTTTGCGCGGGAAATGAGCACCATCTGGCAGCAACAGTGGATATGCGTGGGGCGCGAAAGCGACTGGCCGGAAGCCGGCAGTTACCAGGTCATATCTGTAGGCGATCAAAACATACTGCTTGTGCGGACCGAAAGCGGCGGGTTGAATGCCTTTCACAACACCTGCCGCCATCGCGGTTCTGTTCTCTGCGAACAGGCCAGCGGCCGGCTGGCACAGGGCCGGATCGTCTGCCCCTACCATGCCTGGGCTTATGATCTCGAGGGGGCTTTACAAGGCACGCCACGCCGAGTGGAAACGGATGATTTCGACCCCGGCCAGTATTCCCTGTATGCCATAGCATTGCAGAGCTGGGGTGGTTTCGTATTCATTTCGCTGGCAGATTCACCCGGCTACAGCCTGATGGAAAGCCTGGGTAAAGAAGCCAGGCTTCTGAAAAATTGGCCACTTGGCACAATGCAACTGGCCCATCGCGAAACACACCAAATAGCCTGCAACTGGAAGGTGTTCTGGGAAAATTTTCTCGAGTGCTACCACTGTCCCGGCATTCATCCCGAGCTCTGCCAGCTGGTGCCGATGTACCGCCAGGGATTTTTATGCCCCGAAGATTTTCAGGCCGTGGGGCGCGAACCCGCCTCTCCTGCTGGACAATTTCTGCGCGAAACTGCTGAAACCTGGGCAGAAGATGGTATCAGTGGCTTGCCACTGATCGAAGGGCCCACCGAAGCAGAACGCGCTCTCGGCATGACCTTTGCAACCCTGTTTCCCACGATGTTCGTGGTTGCCCACCAGGATTATGTGCGTTCCGTGAGAGTGATGCCCTTGGGGCCTGAGTCCACCCGCCTGACAGTGGACTGGCTATTGCCGGCAAGCTCCATGAATGCCGACCCCACCCTGATAAAAAAAATGACGAACTTTGCCCGGCAGGTAGTAAAGGAAGATGCCCGCGCTTGCGAGCTTAACCAGAAAGGCCTGAGGTCCAGCCGCCATCAACAGGGCGTATTGATGCCGCAGGAATATGACGTGCTGGCATTCGATAATTGGGTACGCGAACGATTGGGCGAATCGCTTTAGTGCTTGCTTGCAGGGCTTTGTTCGCTATTGGGCAGTGCTGATCGGGGTTTGCGCAAGCGTCCCAGAGCCAGCATCACCAGACCCATCAGCAATTCATCGGCAAACGGAATCGGATCCGGGATCAGCAGGTTAGCCATAAACAGGACGGCGGTCAGCAGCACCAGCCAGGGGAAGCGCAAACCTTCGACATAACTGAGGATTTTCTTGACCGGGTTCATGCTTAAGATCATATACTTCCCACCCACCAAGCACACTATGCCAAGCACACTGCCGCTTATGACCGACACTCATCAGAACCACAACATCCATCAGCTAGATGATCAGAAGCTCAGTGATTACCTCAGCGCAAACCTGAAGGGTTTCAACGGCCCTTTGAAATCGCGCAAGTTTGCCGGCGGGCAGTCCAATCCGACTTATTTACTAAGCAGCACCAGCGGCCAGTATGTGCTGCGGCGCAAACCTCCCGGCCAGCTGCTGGCTTCAGCGCATGCCGTTGATCGCGAATACCGGGTGCTTCAAGCCTTGCAAGACAGCGCTGTGCCGGTGGCCAGGCCATTGCTGTTATGTGATGACGACAGCATCGCCGGCAGCATGTTCTACCTGATGGAATATGTTGAGGGACGCATACTGTGGGATCCGGCTTTGCCCGATTGCAGCAAAGCCGAACGGGGCCTGCTGTTCGATGAAATGTTACGGGTATTGGCCGCCATTCATGAAATCGACCTCAGATCTTCCGGTTTGAGTGATTATGGCAAGCCGGGAAATTATTTCGAACGCCAGATTGGCCGCTGGAGCAAACAGTATCGGGCAGCAGAAACTGAACACGTTCCTGAAATGGAACATTTGCTGCAATGGTTGCCGGCCAATGTGCCCGCAGAAGACGGACAGGTCAGCCTGATTCACGGTGACTACCGTATCGATAACCTGATTTTCCATCCAGTGGAAGCACGCGCCCTGGCTGTGCTGGATTGGGAATTGTCCACCCTCGGACACCCGCTGGCTGACCTCGCCTACTTCTGCATGTGCCTGCGACTGCCGCGTGATGGCCGCATGAAAGGGCTGGCTGGCATGCCCATCGCTGAACTGGGCATTCCCGATGAACAGGCCATGGTCGGCCACTACTGCCAGCTGCGCGGGCTGCCCGGTATTGATCACTGGCATTTCTACCTGGCATTCAGCATGTTTCGCCTCTCCGCGATCTGCCAGGGTGTGATGAAGCGCGCACTGGATGGCAACGCAGCCAATCAGGATGCCCTTACCACCGGCCGCATGGCCCGGCCACTAGCGGAATTGGGAGCCAGCCTGGCGATCTGAGCTCACCATAGAAAATCCTGTGGTTTGTTCTATACTTCAAGCGAAATCCCTTCCCAACCAGAAACGGGAATGCCCATGAAACATGTGTTGTTAGCTAAGCTGCTGGTATGTTGTTTGCTGGGCCTTGTTGCCTGCGAACCCAAGGCAACTTCCGAATCGGCCAGCACTGCAGAAGCCGCCATGCCGGTCACCGAATCCCAGGCAGAAATCGCCCAGCGAGCCGGAGCACCCTTGTTCGAAGGGATGGGTGACCACCATCATCCCATCAGTACCGACGACCCCTGGGCACAGAAATATTTCAACCAGGGGCTGGTGATCGATTTCGCTTTCAATCACGCCGAGTCAATTCGTTCCTTCAAAGCCGCTCAAACGCTGGATCCCGAATGCGCCATGTGTTTCTGGGGTGAGGCTCTGGCACTGGGCCCGAATATCAATGTCACCAGTAATGGCAAAGCGGTGATGGATGAAGCATCAAAAGTCGCAGCCCATGCGGCCATCCGGAAAGCCGTGGAATTGAAAAGCCACGCCAGCGCGCAGGAGCAGGACTATATCGATGCCCTGGCCACGCGCTACAGTGCCGATATCGCTGAGCCTCGCGAGCCACAGGACTTGGCCTATGC
>JANOGQ010000053.1:0-17906 GCA_031406105.1 Lysobacterales bacterium
ATTTGTCGATGACCTGATAGCAAATGGAACCACGAACAAGAACATTGAGCAGCTTTATCAGGACACTGACTGAAAGCGCCTGACCTCAGGTTCCTGCCAGGTCCAGGCTCTCAGTGGTCGCACTCAAAACGGCCGCTCGTCGCACCTGCAGTAAATTTGTCAGGGGACTGGGAATCAGATGAACAAGGTAAACTTAAAAAACTGGGCAGCACTGGCGCAAATATTTTCCGCTATCGCGGTCGTTCTCTCGTTGTTGTACGTCGGCTTGGAAATACGCCGAACCACAATGGAGTCGGATGCTGACATTCAGGCGGAACTCCTGTCGTATACCCATCAAAGAAGATACCTCGTGATCGATAACGGTGATTTGTCCCAACTGTTGGCCAAAGGATATGCCGACCCGGCGGCGCTGACGGCCAGTGAACTGCTCAGGTTTCAAAAATACATCGAACTGCACTTTATCGCCTGGGAGCGGGCATTTGGTGCGCACCAGGATGGAATATTCTCGAAGGAGCTGTTCGAAGGGTGGGATGTCTGGTTTATTTCGGTGGCATCAAGCGATCCCGAATTCGTATGGCCGATGGTGCGTGATTCGCAAACCTTGAGCCCACCTTTTGTGCAACATGTCGATGCAGTGTTGGGGGATTCGAGGCCATAATTCTGTGTCGACAAAAATCAAAAGACAAAAATCAAAAATCAAAAATCAAAATCAAAAATCAAAGACACCCATGAAGTTTTCCCAAAAAAAAATCAAAGACACCCATGAAGTTTCCCATGAAGTTTTTGATTTAAACACAGGGTACTCGCTGGCACAGTCGTCGCGATCGATGGTTGATGGTTAGAAAAGAGCTTGAAGCAGCCCGATGGGCTTGGATCTCCAGGTTCAATTTGTCAAACATCGCAGCTTTGTCGTGCAAGCCCCGGAGATAGTGGGTTTTAGTTAAGCTATCGTCCTAACACGCCTCCGGGCATAACGACTTACCCAAGGAAAGACCTTTTACAAAACGCCGCCCCACCGACTGAGCAAATCGTCGTAAGTGACTGACCGCCCCCAAAGCAACTGGTGTGATCTTTTCGGCGTGCTGTAGATATGCCAATACCGGTGGTGATTGCATGTTCAGACGCAGCAGAATGGGTGGTGTGGAGGCGGGAATATAACCCCGTTTACCGCGTTGGATCTCCCGCCCAGCCCAATCCACTAACTCCAGGTAGTCCTTGAGTACAAAAGGCAGACCGGCAGCATCATCATTCGGCGCAAATGGCCGTAAGGTCGTTTCCTGTGGCTGTGTAATCCGTTCCTGGACGGATGTGTAATCTGAAGTCTCTGGAGTTGTGGCCATCGCCGCCCGAATGGGATTCAAATCCACGTAGGCCATGCAAGCCAATAGGGCGCGTTCATCCAGTAAAGCCTGGGAATGAAAGCGGCCTTCCCAGAATCGGCCTGTGCAGTGATCTTCCTGATTGGCCATACGGGCAATCGGTTCATTCAGGCAACGCATGAACCAAGACAGGTCAACCAGGCGACTGCGCCAGGTTCTTATCTGTTGCTGCAGCCTTTCTTGTTCATAGGGCAGTAGAACAGAGCCTGCGAGAAAGCGATGAACCAGTGCTGATTGGCTGAACAACTGGGTCCAACGCTCAGCAACTTCCTGATCGCACCAATTTTGTGCGGCTACGGCATCCAATCTGACGACGATATGGTAATGGTTGCTCATCACTGCATAGGCGCACAGATCCGCCGCAAACACCGAGCTCAGCAGCCTGATGCGATCAACAATCCACTGCCGACGATGTTCAAAGCTGTAACCGGTCATGGAATCCTTACCGCACAGAAAAGCGCGACGTACACAGCGGGAAATGCAGTGGTAATAGGGCGTGTCGTCTAATGACACCAGGCGATGTCGGGCAGTAGGCATGACCTGACTGTACCGCCATATTGGCAGGTATGAATACCAACTTTTGCTGTTTTCAATGTAGGAATTAAGCTAAAACGTGGGTGTCTTTTCTTGGTCTTTAAAACGTGGGTGTCTTTTCTTGGTCCGTCTTAAAACGTGGGTGTCTTTTCTTGGTCCGATGGGCTTATGTCCGTTAAACCCGGGATACCTCACTCTGACATAACTTGCCGTTGGTCCAGTTCGTGGTGGATCAACACGACGCATTGCGAAGCAAACAGCATTTTCGATCCCAGCGCGAGCTTCTTTGCGCCCAGGCGCTCGAGGGTATGGAAGGTTTTTTTCGGCATCGGGATGTGGTCGGTCAGCAGGAAGCAGGGATTGTCCTCGAACACCTGCTGGTGAATCGATGTGCCTTTCCTGTCCATCATGAACAATTGGTGATCAACGGCCAGTACCTGCACCAGCCGCTCGAAGCTCACTGTGCGCACCGTGACGCCCGATTCCACCGGTCGTGTTTCGTCCTTGTCCATCCCTTTGGACACATCCAGCGCCTTGGCAACCTTACCCAGCAACGCGCGCTCGTCGAAGCCGCCGATCTCATGCATTGCGTTGACGTCAAAACAGATCGTGCGCGAGAAATCCTGGGTGCTTTCCAACACCAGGTACACCCTGACATCTGCGCGATGTGACTGGGCCACGAAGATACCGTTCATAAGCGTATGCGCCAGGATTTCGGTATGAGCTTCCTTTCCGACGGAGGCCAGCAGTTTCTGGCTGTCGGTAGGCGCCGCCCGCGCTCGCAGTACAAAGGTTCGCATGGATGTCCTGTCCGATGATGTGCGGTAATGATATCAGCCCATTTCGCAGCAACCAAAATCTCTATTTTTGAGGCCTCCTTTGGCATCGCGCTCGCCTTGTCGCAGGGTTAAGCAACTGCAACATACTCAGCAAGTACCGCCCTTACAGATTTAATATCTTGGACTGCTAACTGCCCAATGAGATGGGGCCACCTCTTGCCTCTAATTCAGCGCCTCGTATTCAGCTATGGCAGTTCCCGGGGCGGGCTTGCATGCTCTAATAGACACTTTAGATGACTGGTCATATATTGTGGACATGAAACAAATTGCCGCCGCAAAATTCAAGGAACAGTGTCTTTCGATACTCGATAACGTCGGGAAGGAGGGCATCATCACGAAACGTGGCAAACCCGTGGCAAAACTCATACCCATTGGTGCCGAGTGCTCCTCCCTGATCGGGTCGCTCAAAGGCCGCCTGACGATCAAGGGCCCCATCCTGAGCACAAGCGCGAAATGGGATGCTGAATCTTGATACCCACGTTCAGCTGCACGCCGTGGGTGGCAAACTCACGGCGCGCGAGAAGCGTTTGCTGAATGCAGATCGCTGGAGCATTTCTGCCATTGTGTTATGGGAAATAGCAAAACTTTCTCAACTCAAGCGAATCGACATCGACCTGGATGATCCTGAAGCATCCCGAGTGCTGGGGGCTGTTCACGTCTGGCCCATAAGCATCGAAATCGTGCGCACCAGCACACGGTTGGATGAAAGCATTGATCCTGCCGACGAACTGATCGCGGCGACCAGCCTGGTCCACAACGTTCCGCTGCTGACGCGGGATCGCAAATTGCTTTCGTCCCGCTTGGTTCCGTTGGCTCAGTTTTAAGGAATTGAATTATGGGGTCATGAATTATGGGGTCAGAGTAAAGGGACAGAGTAAAAAGGGTATGGGGTTTTAATTGCGGAGTTTCGTTCCTTGCTTTAGGTTTACTCTGTCCCTTTACTCTGACCCCATAATTCCAGGAGGACGCCAAGGTGCGTGAAGCAGTTATCGTATCAACCGCCAGAACCCCCATCGGTAGAGCTTACCGGGGTGCCTTTAACAACACCGATGCGGCCAGTCTGGGTGGGCATGTGATCAAACATGCAGTGCAGCGCGCCGGCATTGCGCTGGATGCAGTTGAGGACACCCTGTTCGGTTGCGCCTTGCCGCAGGGCTCACAGGGCAAAAACCACGCTCGTCAGTGCGCTCTGGCTGCCGGTTTGCCGGTAAGCACACCCGGCATGACCATAGACCGGCAGTGTTCTTCGGGCATGATGGCGATTGCCCTGGCCTGCAAGACCATCCTGAGCGGTGAAATCGACATCGCCGTGGCCGGCGGCATGGAGTCCGTCAGTCTGGTGCAGAACGAACACATGAATCTCTTCCGCTCGCAGGATCCCGCCCTGATCAAGCGGCATGAGCACATGTACATGGCCATGATCGATACGGCTGAAGTGGTATCCAGGCGCTACGGCATCAGCCGCCAGGCCCAGGACGAGTACTCGCTGCAAAGCCAGCAGCGCACGGCAATAGCACAGGCAGCTGGCAAGCTGGATGACGAGATTGTGCCCATGCCTTCGGTCCTTGCGGTGCAGAATCGCGAGACGGGTGAAATCAGTTACCGGGATTTCCTGCTGGAGAAAGACGAGGGTAACCGGCCAGAAACCACGCTGGAAGGCCTCGCTGGATTGAAGCCCGTGCGCGAAAACGGTTTTATTACCGCCGGCAATGCCAGCCAGTTATCGGATGGCGCCTCAGCCTCGGTGATCATGTCAGCTGTTGCCGCTGAGAAAGCCGGCCTGGAGCCACTGGGGATTTATCGTGGCACGGCGGTGGCCGGTTGTGAGCCCGATGAGATGGGCATAGGCCCGATATTTGCCATTCCCAAGCTGTTGAAAAAAGCCGGTTTGACCATGGACGATATCGGCCTGTGGGAATTGAACGAGGCTTTTGCCGTCCAGGTGCTGTATTGCCGCGACCAATTGGGTATTCCCAACGACCTGCTCAACGTGAATGGTGGCGCCATTTCCATTGGCCACCCTTACGGTATGACCGGCGCGCGCGTTGTGGGCCATGCCCTGATTGAAGGACGTCGCCGCGGCGCCAGATACGTTGTCTGCACCATGTGTGTGGGCGGCGGGCAGGGTGCTGCGTCGTTGTTTGAGATTCCTTAGGGAAACTCTGATCTGTGCAGAGTTTCCGCGGCCTGGGGTTAATCCAGGGATGAGTTGACCAGAGCTTCATCAGGTTTAAAAAGTCAGGCAAATCAATGGGGCGCCCGGTGCACACTGAGCGTCCCTTTTTTATGGCTAAGCTGAAACTGGCTGGCAAGGTCAATGCCCGGCAACGGATTGGTTTCGGGGAAATCTTCGATCCCTCAAATACGGAATTCATGGCCATTGCCGGATTGCTTGTAACCGCCAAACAGGGTGTCGCCAGGATAGTAGGTATAGCGCCGGACTAGTGCGAAGTCACCGTGTCGGCAATGTCCTGTGCCTGGCTGACCCGACCCGGCCCGGCCCGACCCGACCCGGCCCGGCCAAGATCCTGCCGGATACCATTTTCCGGCTCGGCCCTGGCCCACAGATTCATTTCGCTGGCAAAGGCGCCAGCTGCCATGGCGTTCACCTGCACGTGGCCCTGCGCCAGAGGTCTGGCCATTCAAACAAATCGTTCATATTCATTTTCCACGTTCAGTTGGGCTGGAATTTCCGATCCTATGATTCGATTTCCAGATTTGGGTGCATTTGAATTTTCCACAATTGGATAAGTTGACGGAAATCAACTTAGGGCAACTCTGATTTATTCTGAGTTGCCGCGGTACAAGGATGTGCCGCCATTTGCGATGATTGTAAATCATTGAAAATGAAGCAAAACAAAAATGACATTTTTTGTTTTGCGTGCTCTGATGCTTCAGGGACGAATTAATCAGAGCCTTAGCAGTTTTCCATGCTGACACTATATGATTGAGTTTGAAAAGGAGCACTTTCATGAGCAAATTTCACCCAGAACTGTTTGATTTGAGGATGTCGGATAAGGCTTTGTCACTGCTTGAGGCGGTTAGAAAGCATATTGCCGAAAACGTAGAGCCGATCAGCGAAGAGTTTTTTGCGCTGAACGAAAGCAAGCAGGACCGCTGGTCCTACTCGCCGCGCCAGTTGGAGTTACTGGAAGGAGCCAAGAGCAAGGCCAAAGCTTCCGGTCTGTGGAACTTCTTCCTGCCCGATGCCGAATCCGGCGAGGGGCTGAAGAACCTGGACTACGCGTACATTGCCGCTGAATTGGGCAAGTATCCGCTCTCATCGGAAACACTGAATTGCAGCGCGCCGGACACCGGCAACATGGAAGTGCTGGAGCGTGTGGGCACGCCGGAGCAAAAAGAGCAATGGCTGAAGCCACTGCTGGCCGGCGAAATCCGTTCGGCCTATGCAATGACAGAGCCGGCTGTTGCGTCATCTGATGCCAGCAATATCTGCACCACCGCAGTACTCGAGGGTGATGAGTGGGTGATCAACGGCGAAAAATACTACATCTCGGGTGCAGGTGATCCGCGTTGCAAAGTGATGATTACCATGGTGAAAACCAGCCCAGATGCCAAGCCGTTCTATCAGCAGTCACAAATCCTGGTACCCACAGATGCGCCCGGCGTTGAGATCGTTGGGCCTATGCACACCTTTGGCGAAGACTCTGCGCCGCATGGACACATGCATATCCGCTTCAACAATGTTCGTGTGCCCAAAGAAAATGTGTTGCTGGGTGAAGGGCGCGGCTTTGAGATCTCCCAGCTTCGCCTCGGCCCTGGGCGTATTCACCATTGCATGCGTTCTATCGGCCAGGGTGAGATAGCGCTGGAACTGATGGTTAAACGTGCCAGCACACGTACCGCATTCGGTAAGCCCATCGTCAAGCTTGGCAAGAATCTGGAAGTGGTATCGCGCGCGCGCATCGATCTGGATGCCTGTCGCCTGATGGTGCTGCAAGCTGCCAAGGCCATGGACGTACTGGGTAATAAGGAAGCGCGCGTGTATGTCAGCGCGGTGAAGGCCATGGTTCCGGAGAAAATCTGCAATATCATCGATCAGGCCATCCAGATGCATGGGGCCACAGGCATGTCGAACTGGACACCCCTGGCCAAAATGTATACGGCCCAGCGCACCCTGCGTTTTGCCGATGGTCCCGATGAAGTGCACCACATGGTGGTTGGCCGTAATGAAGTCCGCAAATACGACCTGTGGTAGTCAAACGTTTCGGCAAAAGGGATTTTCATGAGTTTTGAACAGATCAGGTACGGCCGGTGTTGTGATTACCCTGGGCCTGTCCTGGCTTAAACCAGATCCAGGCCAGCGGGGATAGAACACCTGACAACAGCATCCGGGTGTCTGCAACGCCGGGGCAATTCAGGGGCTGATTCAGGGGCTGATGCAGGGGCCGATTCAGGGATCAGATAACACCGCTATTGCGCAAGTTTTGGATTGCCTTTTCGTCCAGGCCGAGCAGCTTACGCAGCACCTCGTCGGTGTGTTCGCCGAGTTTGGGCCCGGGATGCAGGGTGCGCCCTGGCGTATCCACCAGCCGGGGTGCGATGGAGGGAATATGCAGTGGTTCGCCATCGACCGTCACTTCTTCAAAGGCACCACGCGCCTGGTACTGCGGATCCTTGAACATGTCTTCCACGCTGAGGATGGGGCCACTGGCGACGCCGGCGATTTCCAGTGCTGTCAGTGCCTCAGGCATGGTCTGGGTTGCTACCCAGTTGGCAATGGCATTGTCCAGCATCTGCTGTTGCGCAACACGGCCCGGGTTGTTGGCCAGGCTCTTGTCTTCAGCCAGGTCATCACGACCCATGGTGCGCATCAGTCGCTGAAACATGGACTCGGTATTGGCGCCGATAACAATCAATTTGCCATCGCTGCAGCGGTAGGTATTGGAAGGCACAATGCCGGTAATGGTTGTTCCGGACGGCTGGCGTATTTCACCCGCGCCGGAATACTCCGGAACCACGCCCTCGAGCAGGTTGTATACCGACTCAAAAATCGACACATCCACCACCTGGCCGTGACCCGTGCCGTGCTGCAATCGATGGATATAGGCCATGCAAACGCCCAATGCGGCGTGTAAGCCCGCCAGGGTATCGCCGATGCTGAGGTTGGGGCGTACCGGCAGTTCACCCGGTATGCCGTTGAGGTAGCGGAAACCGCCAAAGCCTTCGCACACCGAGGCAAAACCGGGGCGCCCGGCATAGGGCCCGGTTTGGCCGTAGCCGGAGATGCGGGTGTAGATCAGGTCCGGGTTCAGCAGTTTGAGGGCTTGCGGCCCCAGGCCCCATTTCTCCATCTGCCCGGGACGAAAATTCTCTACCAGCACATCACACTGGCCGCACAGGTCTCGCACCAGCTGCTGGCCTTCTGCAGTTTTCAAATCGATGGTTACCGATTGTTTATTGCGTGCCAGGCTGGACCACCACAGCGAGGTGCCATTCTTAACCGTGCGCCAGGTACGGATGGGATCACCGCTGCCGGGTGGTTCGATCTTGATGACCTCGGCGCCAAAATAGCCCAGGATGGTGGTAGTAAACGGTCCGGCCAGGATCTGGCCCAGTTCCAGTACGCGCATGCCGTCCAATGGGCGTGCTGCCTGGTGGCTGTGATCGGATGGGTCTGTCGCTGGTGGTGATGTCGTCATAAGGGTATGGGTGAGTATCTGTATTTTGGATGCATTGTGGCAGTCTGACTTTTCTCACGCGGGAAGACAAGAATCCGCGCCGAACTTTACCGCTGCTGGACAGTGTGGCGATATTCAGGAATCAACAGTCTTCGGCAACCCGACCCGCAAGCTTCGGTCCGGAATTCTTCGCCTCTGACCCTGAAGCGTGACCGGGACACACTCACCGAACACATCAATTTGGCTGCAGCTGCCGAAGCTGCACTGTAAAAATCCATAGTGAAGAAATATGCTGGGCACATGAAAATTCTGATCATTAGCGATATTCAGGGCAATGCGGAGGCATTGCGTGCAGTCGCAAGTGCTCATTTGGCCATGCAACAACTGATAGAGATTTGAACATGACGACTAGCAGCGCGCAGCAGAAAACAGAGGAACTGGTAGCGGCATACCGTGAGGTGCAGGAGCTGGGCCTGATGGGCCAGGCCACCGGTAACCTGAGCTGCCGCTTTGAAGACGGTATGTTGATTTCGTGTTCCGGTGCTACGGCCAAAAACCTGACCACCGAACGGGTAGTGAAGGTGCGCAAAGATGGCAGCTATGACGGTGAGTTGAAGCCCTCATCCGAATGGCGCATGCACCTGGCGATATACCAGCGAAACGAGGTTGCCAACGCAGTGGTTCATACGCACTCGGACTATTGCGTGGCCATGGCAAGTCATAAGCTCGCCTTGCCTGGATTTCACTACATGGTCGGTTCTTTTGGCGGGCGGGATGTTGAGTGTGTTCCTTATTCCACTTTTGGTACCGAAACACTGGCCAACGACGCTGCGGAAGCGCTGACCAGGCGTGCTGCCTGCCTGCTCGGTAATCACGGCATGATTTGTCGCGGTGCCGATTTTGAAATTGCCGTTGGACATGCCAATCAGCTGGAAATACTGTGCAGGCACTACTGCCTGGCCCGGCAATTGGGCGAGCCCCATTTACTGACCGATGAGCAGTGGGACGATTTCTGGAGTCAGGCCAAGAAGTTGGCATACAGCAACTTCATCTGAACAAGTAGGGGTCCCTTTGATTGACCCCTGCCAGATAGAGTGGCCAGACAGAGTGGCCAGACAGAGCGGCCAGACAGAGCGGCCAGATAGAGGGCACCCACAGTCGGCCGGAAGAGATCAACGGCAAGCTGACTTACCGGCTATTCTGGCAGTGGTGATTTTTTTAACGCGGAGCCTTGCCGGTCAATTGGGCGTGAGGTAGTGGACCCTGATACTTTCCGCGAACTACCAAAAGGTGGTTTATACTTCCTTTAAACCGCATCGCACGTAATAGGAGGACATTAAAGTGGGAAGTAAATCGAGCAAGAAGCTGGACACGCTGGCAGAGCAACTGCGCGCCAAAGGAGCCCCGGTTATGGAAACGGGCCATGAGGTTTGGCTCGCTGGCCTGGGGGCACTTTCTGTTGCCCGGAAAAAGGGTGAAAAGGTTGCCGGGAAAGGTTCGAAGATGTTTGACAGCCTGGTTGCAGAGGGCAAAAAACTCGAGAAGAAAGTCGGTAAGTCCGTTCGTTCCGATGCGCACGAGCTGGCCGAACGGATCTCCGGTGCCGCGGGCAAGGCCGTGGGCCAGGCAAAGAAGGTTGCTGACCAGGCGAGTGACCAGGCAAAGAAAGCCTCTAACAAGGCAAGGGACCGGGTAAAGAAAACTGTGGTCAAAGCGAGCAACCAGGTAAAGAAAACCGTGCTCAAAGCGAAGAATCAGGCAAAGAAAACCGTACTCAAAGCGAAGAATCAGGCAAAGAAAACTGTCGCTAAAGCGAGTGGTCAGGTAAAGAAAACCGCACTAAAACCGAGGGGCCAGGCAAAGAAGGCCCCAAGCAAGGTGATTCCCCAGCGCACAGGCCCGGCCATGCTTCACCTGTTGCCCAGGGATGATCAATGGACCGTCCACCTTGAGGGCAGCGAAGGCGATCTCAGCCGGCATTCGACGAAGCATGCAGCCGTCAAAGCTGCCCGGCTTATCGCCCGCACGCACGCGCCGAGCAAACTTGTAGTGCACCGCACGGATGGCACAGTCCAGGAAAGTTTTTCGTACGACTGACGGCTGTTCGGTGGCGCCCCCCCTTCCCATGGGCGGCGCAAGCCCGAATGGGCGTGGGTTGCTATGGGCGCTAAGCTTGATAAGCTGGCGGCGTAAGGCGTCGGGCTTTGGATTGCTTCTCGCGCTATTCGTTGCGACGCTCGGCGCAGCATACGCGCAGGCACAGCAGGCCGACACTCTGACAGAGTCAATTGCTGTGGCACTCGTCGAGGAAGGGCTGGTCGGTGCCACCTGGGCGCTGGTGACGCCAGCAGGCACGTCCGTCGGCGCGGCCGGCCTCAAAGACGTTTCCCAAAACCTGCCGATGGCACCGGATGACCGCATGCAGATCGGCTCGGTGGCCAAGACCTTCATCGCCATCGGCGTGTTGCGGTTGGTCACGGAAGGCCGCGTGGATCTCGATGCACCGCTTACCCAATACCTGCCGGATGTGCCGATCGAAAATCCCTGGGCATCTACAGCGCCACTGCGGGTTCGTCATCTGCTCGACCACACCGGCGGCCTGGACGACGCGCGGATGTGGCAGGTGTTCTCGCTTCGCGCGAATCCCGATATGCCGCTGCGCGATGGCCTCACTCACCCGGGTGGCACCCTGCGTGTGCGGCATTCGCCGGGCGAGCGCTTCTCTTACTCGAATACGGGTTACCTGCTGCTCGGGACGCTGATCGAGGCGGTAACGAACACGCGCTACGAACAATGGCTGGATGCCGAGTTACTGGCTCCGCTCGGGATGCACAACAGCACGGCCGCGTTCGTGACCCAGAGTGGGCCGCAGGCCGACGCCACGCTGGCGATGGGCCACTTCGACCCGCTTACCACCAGCGCCACGGTTCCTGTATACGTGCGCCCCTCGACCCAGCTCACCACCACTGCCGCAGACATGGCGCGTTTCGCCCGCTTCCTGATGAGTGATGGCCTGGTGGATGGCCGCGTGTTGGTTGATGAGGCCCTGCTGCGCGCCATGGCGGTTCCGACTACCACCGAGGCCGCGCGTGGCGGATTGGCAATTGGCTATGCGCTGGGCCTGGCGCGCCGCGATCGCGACGGCTTGGTCGGGCGCTGCCACCTCGGCAACACTGGCACTTTCCGCGCGGCACTCTGTCTCTATGCGGAACAACAAAGCGCTTTCTTCGTCGCCTTCAACACCGACCCGGAGCAGGGCAATTTCGATCGCGTAGATGCGATGCTGGTGGACGCACTCGGCCTGAAATCGCCGAAGGACGGTCCCGCCGAGTGGCCCGTGCAGGTTCCGAGCGTGAACCCGGCGGCATGGGACGGGCTCTACCGGCAACGCCCCAACCGTTTCGAACAGTTCGCTTATCTGGACGAGTTGTTCGGTATCGTGCGCGTGCGTTGGGATGGGCAGTTGCTGCACTTGCGGCCGTTGCAGGGCACCGCGCGTTCGCTGCTGCCGGTGGGTGGCGTATTGTTCCGGGCGCCAGACCGTCGAGAACCGAGTCACGTATTGCTGCGCACGGCGGAGGGTATGCCGGTAGTCGCGGACGGAATTCGAAGCCTGGAGCGAGTGTCCCTGTTGCCGTTGATCGCCATTTGGGCGAGTGCTGCATTAGGCCTGCTTGCGCTGCTCTACCTGTTGATGTTCGGGGTAGTCCGTATCGGCCGGGCTTTGCACCGCGGTCGCTGGCGTGATGAGCCGCTGCGCTGGCCCGCGCTCTGCCTGGCGCTTTTGGTACTGGCGCCCAGCCTGTACCTCACCCAATCTTTTCTGGCCATAGGTGACCCCACCCCGGCAAACCTCGTGATTGCGCTGCTCAGTGGCCTGCTGCCATTGACCTTGATCGCCGCAGCTTGGCAGCGGGTTGGCGGAGGCTTGCGCACCGTCGCCGCGCGAATGGATATCCTCGCCATCTTTGGGCTGCTGCAGTGGTGTGTTGTGCTTGCTGTGTGGGGATTGGTGCCTTTTTTGTTGTGGCGGTGAGGCTCGATATACGGAAATCGAACAGTATTGTCGTTGCAGTGACGAGAAGGTCCTTAGTTCATAGCTCAAGCGTCGCGGGATTGTTTGTTTTGGAGCATGAGTTACGTGCTTTAAGATGTGGTTGGGGAGTATTTGAGGGTCAGTAGCCTTTTTTCATACCGGCAGTCACGGCCGCCTGCCGCGGCAATAACCTTGCCGCATTTCGCCCAAATTGCAAACCACCGCCATGGCGCGCCAGTTTTCCACGAAGTGGTCGGCGCTCTCACGGCCCAGCAGTTCCAGCATGCGCGGGTACAGCTCAGCCTTCATCAGCTGGTATTCCCGGTTGACCTGATGCCGGTACCAGGGTGAGGCATCCTCGATTTCGATATCCACGAAGCCCGCAGTGGTGAGGTGGCCGGCATAGGCGTTCAGGGTTTCCAGCGAATAGGTCAGGCCTTCCATTTTGAACCAGTAGCGCATGTCTTCTGAAATATCTGCTTGAGACTTGGTCCAGTCGTAAAGGCTGATGCGGCCGCCCGGTTGAAGCACCCTGAAACACTCCTCGAATACGGCTGCTTTGTCGCTGGTTTGGGTTAAGGCGCCTGCGCTCAGCACGATGTCAAACTCGCCATCGTCAAACATCAATGGCCCTAGTTCTACTTGTCTGAATGAACACTGGCCATTGAGCCCGAGTTGTTCCGCTGCCCGGGTCGCTCGTTCAACCAGCGGTTGTTCCAGGTCAATCCCCACCACGCTGGCGCCGAATGTGCGGGCCATTTCAAAGGCCGGGCCGCCGATGCCGCAGCCGATGTCGAGGATACGGTCTCCCGGTTGGACGATACCCCGCAACATCTTCGCCACATTGCCGGGCCCGCCAGGGGCAAGGTAACCCTCGCCCCAGATCAGCTGCAGCAGGGTGATCATGTTTTCGTGGTATTCGTTTTCGTGCGTCATTTCATTTCGCCGTTTAATTTTGATCGCAGCACTTGGGTGTCCTTTAACCCTGTCCTTTAACCCTGTCGCATAGCGGTCTCTGCAAGAGTTTACCTGCCCGATCGGAGCGAGTCCTGGGTGAATCGAACAGGCGCCTGTATGGTCGAATCGGTAACATTCGTCAGGGTGGGCCAAAAAAGCACTCTGCGGGCCCATTTTTGTGCAACAACTGCCCAAAAGTATAGGTACTCTATATGGCATCAGGTGCACGATAACCACTGGCTGCTGAGCCTGCAGGCACATTTGAGGGTTGGGAATGAAATCGAAAACACCGGCAATTTTGGCATTCATGCTTTTGGCGGCGCTGACCTTTCCACGGCAATCTGTGGCCACCTCTGCCGAGCCTGCTGTCGCAAAACCGGGCGGCAGCCTTGTTGCGGAAGAAGCGGGGGTTGAAGGAATCCTTGCCATCACGATCCGGTGGTCGGCAGAGATCGTCAAGGGCATTCCCGAAGAAGGTTTGTTGACGCAGGTTTATAAGCGCACGACGCAGCTTGTCTGCCCTGTCACTTCCAGCGATGAGGCAACGTACTCTTACTTTGCAGCCTTCGATAATCCGGATGGCGATGTGTTCGCTGCGACCGGCTCCTATCAGCCGTGGTGGAATGAAGAATGCACCGGCAGCCTGACCATCGAAGACAGCTACCATTGGGACGATCCCACGCTGGCCGGTCCGGAACCAATCGTTCGAACTTCAGGAACGCAACAGGTCTCAACTGGCGACACTCCCCTCACAGTAGAAACCGATCTCAACCGTGCACGTACCCGCTACATGTTCCTCTCACCCAGCGCGGATTGCTTCCAGCAGCATGAGGCAGAAGGCTATCCTGCCAAGTTGGTCTCTGCTACTTCCGCGCCGTTGGCGACGATGGATATTACGCTCGAAGGACCGATCGGCGGTGGTTCGAAGGAAATCGTGGTCGAAGGCGGACTTCTGTACGTCGACTGGACGTTCAGTCGCGGGCGAACCAAGCCATAACAGCAGTGGCAATAAAAGGGTCCAATACAGGAGCCACGGTAAATACTCGGGGTTGGACTGAGCTTTTCGGTTCTAACGGAGTAACTGCGCTGGCCAGCATCCATCAAACCTGCGACAGTAAAGCCTTCGCTGCCTTGCCCAGTTTTTGATCAAACGTCACCAGCGGTGCTCGGAGGTCCATGGCGAGCTGCAGGTATGCGGCATCGTAAGCGGTGAGTTTCATGCGACGGGCCAGTTCCAATTGGGCCGCACTATCAACGGCACAGCGGGTCAAGCGCAAATTGGACAAATCCTGAAGGGCCTGCATGGCAGCTTTTTGCATGCCTGATCGGGATTTGCTCAGGGCAATGCTCACCATTTCATGGTCCAGTAAGTCTGGGGCAAACAATTCCTTGCCGGCCATCGACAGCAATGCTGCTTCTCGATCGGGCTCATCGAACAGAACAGTCGCCAGCACGCTGCAATCAACCACCAGCGGCGGATAGCGGGTGTACTGTCCGGCCGGTTCTGAAATAAATAGCGGGGCGCCCGCTTTATCGGGCATCGCGGTCCTGGCGAATCAACTCGGTTGATCGCTGGCCTTTGCTGACCGGGCGTTTGGCTTTCTGCCGGTGCTCGGCAGCAATCTGTTCAATGGACTTGTGACCTGTTCTGATGCCTAGGGCAGGTTCAAAAGCAAGTGTTGAAATTGTGCTGGCCGCAGCCTGGCTGACCAGCGCGAGTAGCTCGCCCTGTAATGACCGGTGATTCGCTGATGCGCGTTTGCGCAGGCTGGCGACCATTTCGGCTGGAACATTTTTGATTGACAGATTCGGCATGCTCAGGCAACGTGGCTTCAATATGGATCCATAATGGAACCATAATGTGATCTTGTCAATATTCAATCCAGCCTGGACAATACCTAGCCATGAGTTCTATCTTCGATACTCTGCACAGCGTCTTTGGCCTGCGGCAGTTCAGGCCCATGCAGCAGGACATCATCGAGCGTGTGATCGGTGGCGGGGATGCCTTCGTGCTGATGCCCACCGGTGGCGGAAAATCGCTGTGCTATCAGTTGCCGGCCCTGCAAAGATCTGGCCTGGCGATTGTTATCTCGCCGCTGATTTCGCTGATGAAAGACCAGGTGGATGCTCTGCAGGCCAATGGAGTGAGAGCCGCCATGTACAACTCCTCGCTGGATGCGGCCGAAGGCAGGAATGTGCTGGAGCGCCTGCATGGCAATGAGCTGGATCTGTTGTACGTGGCCCCCGAGCGCATGATGATGCCGGGCTTTATCCAAAGCCTGAACTCACTGCCGCTGTCGCTGGTGGCGATTGACGAGGCCCACTGCGTTTCTCACTGGGGGCATGATTTCCGGCCTGAATATGCCGCCTTGGGTGGCCTGCGGGATCATTTTCCCGATGTTCCTTTCATTGCCCTGACGGCCACTGCAGATCCGCAAACCCGTGAAGACATAGTGCGGGTGCTGGGATTGCAGAAGGCGCAACGCTTCATCACCAGTTTTGATCGCCCCAATATCCGCTACACCGTGCTGGAAAAGCACCGGCCCCAGGCACAGCTATTGCGTTTCCTGGAAAACAAACAGCAGCAATCCGGCATTGTCTATGCCTTGTCGCGCAAGCGGGTCCAGGAAGTTGCCGACTTCCTGGCTGAACGTGGCTTTGCGGCCGCCGCTTATCATGCCGGGCTCAACGCCGAAACCCGCAAAACCGTACAGGAAGGCTTCCTGCGCGATGACATCACCATCGTGGTAGCCACGGTGGCTTTTGGCATGGGCATAGACAAACCCAATGTGCGCTTCGTGGTGCATTACGACATGCCCCGTCACCTCGAAGGTTTTTACCAGGAAACCGGCCGTGCCGGGCGCGACGGACTGGCGGCCGATGCCTTGTTGCTGTTCGGAACCCAGGACGTTGCCACCGCGCGCTTTCAACTGGAGCAGGGCCACAACGATGAACAGCGGCGCATCGAATCACATAAGCTCAATGCCATGGTGGGCTTTGCCGAAAGCCTGACTTGCCGGCGCCGCGTGTTGATGGGCTACCTGGGCGAGAACATGGCCAGCGACTGCGGCAATTGTGATATTTGCCTGAATCCGCCGGAACGCTTTGATGCCAGTGAAGCTGCCCGCAAGATCCTGTCCTGCGTATACCGGGTGGGCCAGTCCTTCGGCATCAAGCACGTGGTAGATGTATTGCGTGGCTCAGACAGTGAACGCATCCGGAATTTCGGGCACCATCGCTTATCCACCTTTGGCATTGGGATGGAGTTTTCACACGCCGAGTGGACTTCCATTACCCGGCAACTGATCCACCATGGCTTGCTGTTCCAGGACATCGAAAAATTTTCTGTTCTGAAACTCACAGCGCAAGCCCAGGGCTTACTGCGTTCCCGGCAAAGCCTGGAACTGGCGCGCCCGCGTATCCGCGAAAAGGCAGCGAAAAAACCCGCAGCGGCACTGAAGCTGGATGAAGGCTCGATGGATTTGTTTGAAGCACTTCGCAGCCTGCGTAAAAAACTGGCAGAGGAACAAGGTGTTCCTCCGTATGTTATTTTCGGTGATGCCAGCCTGGTAGAGATGAGCCAGCGACAACCGGCTACTGAAGTCCAGTTTCTCAGCATCAACGGCGTTGGGCAGGTAAAGCTGGAGCGCTACGGTGCGGCTTTCCTGGAGGTCATTGCCTCCCAGGCTGGATATTTTGAGTCAGAGTAAATTCACTGGGATGTTTGGGATCTCTGCAAAAACTGACGAAGAGTTTTTACTCTGATCCCGAGTGCCCAAGGAAACTCTGATTTAATCAGAGCTCCCCTAAATATCCTAATAGCTGCCCATGAAATCCTTTTTGCCGATTTCCACACCGTTGTGCCGCAAGAGATTATAGGCGGTGGTGACATGGAAGAAAAACTGCGGCAGGCCATAATTCAGCAGATAAGTCCGGCCGGTGAGTGTCTTCTCTTTAGGAGTGCCTGGACGCAAAACAATTTCCAGGGCATCGCTGCCATCAAACTGGGCCTCGCCCAGGCCATCGAGAAAAGCCACCGTGCTGGCGATTCGTGCCTGCAGCCCGGCTATGCCTTGCTCGCTGTCGTCATAGGCTGGAACTTCAACCGCGGTCAAGCGGGCAGCAACACTCTGGGCGAAATCACAGGCGATCTGAACCTGGCGCAGAAAGGGAAACATATCCAGCGCAAGACGGCTTTGCAGCAGCACTAGCTGATCGACTTTCCTGGCTTCGCTGTGCGCTTCCGCTTTGCCCAGTATCTCACTGAGGGCCAACAGCATCTGCCTGAAAACGGGAACACTGGCGTGGTACATCGAAACGGAGCCTGGCATGGTAGACATGGATTTCCTTCAATGGTGAATGGGAAGCGCAACGAGTGAGGGTGGAACTTTAGCAGAAAGGCCTGGCCGATACTGTCTGCTTTCCACAAGTAGGGAGTCTTCACAGGGGTAGTTCACTGGCGAACAGAACGAGAAAAGGGGTCAGAGCCCTTTTCCACCCCTTTTCTGACCCCTTTTCC
>JANOGQ010000059.1:0-3196 GCA_031406105.1 Lysobacterales bacterium
CTCGAATTCTGTCCCGCCAATCGTCCAGAGCGTTGAGAGGGTCGATGTGTTGTCCGTTCTGCCCATGAGCAGTGGACCGTCGTTCGCCGCCTGCGCTGCCTTGTCGCCGCCCGTAACCTTCATAGCTGCCGCGGCGCCCAAGGCGGCCAGCCCGGCGAGAAGGCCGCGTCGTACCATCTTGCGCTCCGTCAATGGCACAGTGTCGTCCTTGTCCACAGTGTTCCTCCATCGGTAGAAGTGGGGACCGGAGTCTCCACGACTGGGTCGAATTCCAGCGCCTGCATGGTATGGGTGCTGATTTGTATGGTGTGGTGATGCAGGCTGAAGGCTTCCGGCATGCCTGTCGCGTCTATGCGCCGGTAGGCAGTCACGAAGATCTGCTCCCTTACCTTGTAAGGCGCTTGCTGGAAAACGGCTCAAACACCTCGTTTGTCAATCGTATCGTTGACCCGAACATCCAGGCTGAGCAGGTGGCAGAAGATCCAGTGGCCCGGGTGCAACATACCCAACCCGTTGCCCATCCCGGGATTCCGCTACCACGCCAACTATTTGGCACCGGCCGATTGAATTCACATGGCGTGAACTTCGCCAATGCAAGCGAACTGCAAAGCCTGGCAGCGGCCATGCAGCCATTTGCCAATGCCAGCTGGGATGCACGCCCGATTCTGGCAGGCACAGGCAGCAGTGACCAGAACCAGGCTATGGCCAATCTCAACCCGGCCGTTCCGGCCGATCAGGTAGGGCAGGTTTTTGCCAGCACAGCTGCAGATATTGAGCGGGCAGTCAGCACCGCCCGAGCATTCGCGGCCGGCTGGGATCGCACGCCGGTCACCTTGCGTGCCGGTATGTTGGAGAAAGCAGCTGATTTGATGGAGGAGCGCACGCCTGAATTGATGGTGATCTGCGCCCGCGAGGCTGGCAAGACTCCGCGGGATTGTGTGGCTGAAGTTCGTGAAGCGGTGGATTTTTTGCGCTATTACGCCATGCAGGCGCGGGCACAATTCGATCAGCCCGTGCTCTTGCCTGGCCCCACCGGCGAGCGCAATCAGTTGTCACTGCACGGCAAGGGTGTGTTTGTTTGCATCAGTCCGTGGAATTTTCCGCTGGCCATATTCACCGGCCAGGTCAGTGCCGCATTGGCTGCGGGCAATACCGTATTGGCCAAGCCAGCCGAGCAGACGCCTGCGGTGGCAGCAGTGGTCACGCGCATTCTGCACCAGGCCGGAATTCCCCGTGAAGCCCTGCAATTATTACCTGGAGACGGCGCCACTGTCGGTGCTGTGCTCACCAGCGATCCGCGGATCGACGGCGTGGCATTCACGGGTTCCACTGAAACCGCCAGGCTGATTAACCGGGCCCTGGCTGCCCGGGACGCCCCAATTGCCACCCTGATCGCCGAAACCGGTGGCCAGAACGCCATGATCGTGGACAGCTCTGCCCTGCCGGAACAGGTCGTCAAAGATGTGATTAGCAGTGCATTTTTTAGTGCCGGGCAACGCTGTTCGGCTGCGAGGGTACTTTTCCTGCAACAGGATATCGCCGACCGCGTGCTGGAGTTGCTGGCTGGCGCGATGGAAGAACTGGTGGTGGGTGATCCGCGCAAGTTGCTGACTGATGTGGGGCCAGTCATTGATGAGGACGCGCTGGCCATACTGAATGCTCATGCAAAACGCATGGAAACTGTGGGTAAACGGGTGGCTGTGGCGCGCCTGCCTGACGATCTCAAGGGACATTTTTTTGCGCCTTGCGCTTATGAAATACCCAGCCTGGACGTACTGGAGCGAGAAGTGTTCGGCCCCATCCTGCACGTGATCCGTTATCGTGCCCGCGACATTGATCAGGTGATTGGCCAGATCAATGACTCGAATTACGGCCTGACACTGGGTATTCACAGTCGCATAGATCGCAGCCAGGACTATATCGTCAGCCGCATTCATGCCGGTAATTGCTATATCAATCGCAACATGGTTGGTGCCGTGGTTGGCGTGCAACCTTTCGGTGGCGAGCGATTGTCGGGAACCGGACCTAAAGCCGGGGGTCCACATTACCTGCAACGATTTGCAACCGAACGTACTCTGAGCACCAATACCGCCGCGGTGGGTGGCAATGCCAGCCTGCTGGCGCTGGAAGACTGATATTCTGAGCATCTGAATCTGCACAGCGAACCGGACAACTGATTTGTACCTGCAACACTTTGGATTAACTGAAGCACCTTTTTCGATCACGCCTGATCCCGCCTTCGTTTACCTCAGTGCGGCCCATCGCGAAGCTTTGGCGCATCTTCTTTATGGTGTCGGCAAAGGCGGCTCCGGTGGCTTTGTGCAGCTGACGGGCGAAGTGGGCACTGGCAAAACTACCATATGCCGGTGCTTGCTGGAGCAGGTGCCGGAAGACACGCTGATCGCGCTGATTCTCAACCCTCTGGTTACCCCGAAAGAACTGCTGGCGTCGATTTGCGATGAACTGGACGTTGATATCAGCCAGGCACAAGACAGCAGCAAGAAGATGGTGGACGCGCTCAGCCATTACCTGTTGCAGCAATATGCTGCTGGCAAGCGGGTAGTCGTAGTGATAGATGAGGCGCAAAACCTCAGCCCCGAAGCACTGGAGCAGGTGCGGTTGCTGACCAACCTCGAAACCGCCAAACACAAATTACTGCAAATGGTACTTTTGGGCCAACCTGAATTGCGGCAGTTGCTGGAACGGCAAAATCTGCGTCAGCTGGCACAGCGAATCACCGCGCGTTATCACCTGTCGCCACTGAACGAAGCTGAAACCTTCGCCTACATCAAGCACCGTATGCGGGTGGCTGGTGCTCGCCAGAGCCATTTCAACAAGGCGGCGCTGAAAGCCGTTTACCGCCGTTCCGGTGGTGTGCCCCGTTTGATCAATATTATTTCCGATCGCGCGCTGGCTGGCGCTTATGCCCAGGAGAAGGATCAGGTCAATGCCGCATTGGTGCATGCCGCGGCCAATGAAGTACAGCCCAGTGAAAAGCATGTGGCGCAGGGCAGTGGCCTGAGTTATGTCCTGCTTCTTGTCCCGCTACTGGCCATAGCTTCGCTGTTACTGGTTTGGCAACAAGATTGGTTGAAGCCACGTGCTGATAACGGCACTGCGGCTATGCAAGTGACGCCGCAGGAAACAGCTTCTGATCAGCCTGACGCTGGCCGGCAGGAAGCAAGCGAAGATGTGC
>JANOGQ010000060.1:0-5726 GCA_031406105.1 Lysobacterales bacterium
CAGTGCAGAATTCTTGCCCTGATTGTGCCGGGCACTTTACGCAGGTGGCGCAGCAGATCCATGGGATTGCCGGTTTCCAGGTCCATCACCACATAACCCACCTGGCCGCTGGTATCCAGGTATTGCGAGGCAATATTCACCCGCTTCTCGGAAAAAACCTGGTTGATAGCTTGCAGGACACCCGGTTCGTTACGATGTATGTGCAGGATTCGACTGGCATTTTCGTGGTCGGGCAGACTGACTTGCGGAAAATTGACAGCAGACACCGTTGAGCCGTTATCGCTGTAACGCAACAATTTTCCGGTAACTTCGATGGCGATATTTTCCTGGGCCTCCATGGTGCTGCCGCCGATATGCGGCGTCAATATGACCTGGTCCATGCCCCGCAGTGGCGATTCGAATACTTCCTTGGTGGAAACCGGTTCAGCAGGGAATACATCAATGGCAGCGCCAGCCAGGTGGCCGGAATTCAATGCACTTGCCAGAGCTTCAATGTCCACTACCGTGCCGCGACTGGCGTTGATCAGGTAGGCACCTTCGCGCATGCCACGCAGAAACTTTTTATTGACCATACCACGCGTTTGTTCAGTTTCAGGCACGTGCAGGCTGATCACATGTGACTGTTTCAGCAGTTCAGCCAGGCGAGGGCTATTGTGGGCGTTGCCCAGCGGCAGCTTGTGCTCTATGTCAAAATACAGCACGCGCATACCCAGGCCTTCAGCCAGAATACCCAATTGGGTGCCGATGTGACCGTAACCGACTATACCCAGAGTCTTGCCGCGGATTTCATGTGAATGAGTTGCTGATTTCAGCCATTCACCACGGTGCGCAGCGCTGCTCTTTTGAGGAATTCCACGCATCAGCATGATGACTTCTGCCAGCGCCAGTTCCGCCACGCTGCGGGTATTTGAAAAAGGCGCGTTGAATACCGGCACACCTTGATTCTGTGCGGCATTCAGGTCTACCTGGTTGGTGCCGATGCAATAGCAACCGACGGCGGCCAGACGGTCCACCGATTGCAGTATTTGCGCATCCAGCTGGCTGCGTGAGCGTATGCCGAGGAAATGCACCCCTTTGAGGGCGCGCTTCAGCTCATCTCCGGAAAGTGCATGCGGCAGCGATTCGACCTGAGTATAGCCACGCTCAAGAATCATGTGCCTGGCTGAGGGATGCACTCCTTCCAGCAACAGGAACTTGATTTTGTCCTTGTCGAGAGAGTAGTTTCTCGCTTTTTTGCCCATAGCCTTTTAATCTGCGCCTTTTAATCTGCCGCCAACACCAGGGCCGAATTGTGCGGATTTGGTCTACCCAAAGCAACCAGGATTCAGAATGTCTCAGACCGTGGTCGAAAATGTCGCTGAAAAACTTCTTCAGGCACTCCCCGAATTGTTCATATCGACTGATCCGGAAGTGCTGCAATCACATGGTCAGGACTGGACCCGTTACTTCCCGCCCGCACCTGTGGCCGTGGCCTTTCCCCGTAACGTGACTGAGATACAACAACTGGTTTGCTATGCGGCTGCTGAGAAAATCGCAATTGTTCCATCGGGTGGCCGAACCGGACTGAGTGCGGGTGCGGTTGCCAGCCAGGGTGAACTGGTCATTTCGCTGGATCGTATGCGCCGCATTGTCGACTTTAACGCAACAGATCGCTCGGTTACGGTAGAAGCGGGAGTGGTGACTGCAATGCTGCAGAATTTTGCCCGCGAGCAAGGCTTGTATTACCCGGTGTCGTTTGCTTCAGAAGGCTCCAGCCAGATAGGCGGCAATGTTGCTACCAATGCCGGTGGCATCCGTGTGCTGCGCTATGGCCTGACACGCGATTGGGTTTCCGGCCTCAAGGTGGTGACCGGAACTGGCGAAGTTCTGGAGTTGAATCGCGGCTTGATCAAAAATGCCAGCGGCTATGATCTGCGCCATCTGTTCATCGGCAGTGAAGGTACATTGGGCTTGATCGCCGAAGTAACCCTGCAATTGGCTGATCCGCCACCGCCGGGCAAAGTACTGCTGCTGGGTTTGAGTGATATGGACGCCCTGATGAAGGTTTTCGAACTGCTCAATTCACGTTTGACGCTTTCTGCATTTGAATTCCTCACTGACAAGGCCATGCGCCATGTGCGGGCAGGCCATAATCTGCCAGCAGCCATGGACAGTGATTGTTCCCTGTATGTGCTCAGTGAATTTGATTGCCCCGGAGAGGCCGAGGAAGGCATAGCCTTGCAGTGTTTCGAATTCGGTCTGGAAGAGGGCTGGCTGAAGGATGGCGTGATCAGCCAGAGTGATAAACAGAATGCCGACTTGTGGCGCTATCGCGAAGGCATTTCCCAGGCCATTAGCCGCTACCGGCCCTACAAGAATGACCTGTCAGTTCGGGTGTCGCAGGTACCGGAATTCCTGCGTCGCATGGATGATCTGGTAGCCCGGCTTTGTGCCGATTTCGAAGTCGTATGGTATGGGCACATTGGCGACGGCAATCTGCACATGAACCTGATCGCTCCAGCGGATCTGGCGCGTGAGGAATTTGAGCATCGCTGCCATGAAATCAGCGAACAGACTTATGCGCTGACTGAATCCATGGGTGGCAGTATTTCCGCAGAGCACGGGCTGGGTTTGCTCAAAAATGCCTGGTTGCACCGGGCACGTTCAGCCGCGGAAATCACTGTGATGCGGGGCCTCAAGGCGGTGCTGGATCCGAATGGCATCATGAATCCCGGCAAGTTGTTACCGCCGTAGGAGGCAGCCTCGCTGCCGACATTACAGCCAGCAGTCGCGAGCTACGCTCGCTCATGCAAGATCAGAAATCCTGCAGCTGCGTAGTCCCTATGCCGCGTTCGGACAAGAGCACGGGAATATCATCGAGCACCGGGTAAATAACCTTACGATCAGCCGTAATCAAAGCCTCGTGCAACTCCTCTGTTACCGCGGTTCCGTCGATCTGATCCACTGCACCCGCTGAGATAGCCTTGTTGAGTTTATCGAGACGGCCGCGCTCCAAACGGGACAAGGGACTTTTGCTGATCGGGCAGCAGAGAATTTCCAGCAGTTTTCCGTCTATGCTCATGGTGTCGGGTCCAGCCGTTGAAATCTGATCTTGTCCAGCAGGTATTCTACGTCAGCCGCTACACTTGCGCTGCACCAACATAGGGCCGTGCCATGCTGGATGGGAATGTCAGCCAGCCGGCATGCCGCTCTTTTAGCAAACCTTGCGCCAAGCTGCTGCTACAATAAGCCGCTTTCCCGGCTGTGGACCCAAGGAGGGCGCCGCAATGGACCAGAAAGTACAAGTTGGCATCATCATGGGCTCCCGCTCCGATTGGGACACCATGCGCGCTGCTGCTGAAACCCTGCAGGCCCTGGGGATAGCGCACGAAACCTGCGTCGTCTCGGCCCATCGCACCCCCGACCGCATGTTTGAATACGCCGAACAGGCAGCTGCCCGCGGCTTGCAGGTGATCATCGCCGGTGCTGGCGGTGCAGCCCATTTACCCGGCATGGTGGCCGCCAAAACCCTGGTGCCTGTTCTGGGCGTACCGGTACAATCCAGCTCACTGAGTGGCCTGGATTCTTTGCTATCCATTGTGCAGATGCCTGCTGGTATTCCGGTAGGTACCCTGGCTATTGGCAGCGCGGGTGCAAGCAATGCAGCTTTGCTGGCAGCAGCCATCATTGGCAATCATGACCCCCGAGTCCGCACAGCCTTGCAGAATTTTCGTGACAGCCGTCGCGACGCAGTGTTGGCGGAGACAGATCCCTCCATTGCATCCTGAAGAGCCAGGCCAGTGTCTGAACTGATTCAGCAAGTCGGTATACTCGGCGGCGGCCAGTTGGCTCGCATGATGGCGTTGGCGGGTATACCGCTGGGGCTGCAATTCCGATTTCTCGATCCCGCTGCAGATGCGTGTGCAGCCCCCCTGGGCAGCCTGATCCAGGCCGACTTTAACGACGGCGATGCTGCAGCGGCTCTGGCTCAGTCGGTTGATGTAGCGACCTATGATTTTGAAAATGTTCCGGCCAGCAGCGCAACAGCTTTGCTGCAACATTGCCCTTTGTATCCTGGTGTAGCTGCACTGCAGCAATGTCAGGACCGATTGATTGAAAAGACCCTGCTGCTGAGCCTGGACATCGCCGTGCCACCGTTTATGGCTGTGTCATCGCGGCCGCAGTTGCTGGCTGCCGCAGAGCAACTGGGCTTTCCTTCCGTTCTTAAAACCAGGCGCTTGGGTTATGACGGCAAAGGCCAGCTCATATTGCGCCAGCTGGAAGATCTCGAGCGCGCCTGGCAAAAGCTGGGTGATCAGGATTTGATACTTGAAGCTTTCGTGCCCTTTGATGCCGAGTGTTCGCTGGTTTCGGTGCGCCAGCGGTCTGGTGAAACCCGTTACTGGCCCTTGACCCGCAACGTGCACGCTGATGGCGTGCTGATGCTCAGCCACCCCGGCAGCCTGCCAAACGCCCTGCAGCAACGGGCCGAAGGGATCGCATACAAACTGCTGGAGCATTTCCAGTACACCGGCGTAATGACCGTGGAGTTTTTTGTGGCGGGCGGGCAATTACTGGTCAACGAGATAGCCCCGCGAGTCCATAACTCAGGCCATTGGACCATTGATGCGGCTGATTGCTCGCAGTTTGAAAATCATATCCGGGCGATTTGTGATTGGCCTCTGGGTTCAACCGCACAGCAGCAGGCCTGTCTGATGTTCAACTGGATAGGGCAGTTACCTGAACGCACCGCAATGATGGCCCGCGCTGGCCTGCATTGGCATGACTATGGCAAACAGGCCCGCCCCGGACGCAAGCTCGGCCATGCCACCTTGACCGCCGGCAGTGAAAATGACCTGCAGGATGCCAGCAGGGCTCTGGCGCAACAACTCGGGGGTCGCTGGCCGGCTTTGCTGCAGCAGCTCTGGGGCTGAATTGGCAGAGTGTCACACTCTGGCCGGATTGCGGCCAGATCCAGCCTGGCAGAGAAATCAGGTTTTAGTCAGTATCAAATCTGACAGCGTGTTGACTATGGTGTCGGCCTGCTTGTCATCCAGTATCAGCGGCGGCAGCAGGCGGATAATGGTGTCGCGGGTGACATTGATCAGGATGCCCGCTTCCAGTGCGGCTTGCTTGATCGGCCCGGCATGCTGGTCCAGCTCAATGCCCATCATCAAGCCTTTGCCACGAATATCAACCACGGATTTCTTGCCTTGCAGTTTGTGCCGGAAGCCCTCCAGCATGCGCTTGCCCAGCTCCGCAGCGCGTTCGCAGAGCTTATCCCTTGCCATGATGTCCAGCACGGTGCAGGCAGTGCGGCAGGCCAGAGGATTACCGCCGAAGGTAGTGCCGTGACGGCCCGGAGTGAGCAGAGTGGCCGCCTTGCCTCGTGCCATGCAGGCACCGATAGGCACACCGTTGGCCAGCGCTTTGGCGCTGGTCAGGATATCGGGCAGGATGTTTTCATGCTGAAAGGCATACCAGGCCCCGGTGCGGCATACGCCGCTCTGGATTTCGTCCAGCACCAGCAACCAGCCGTGGTGGTCGCAGATATCACGTAAACCTTTCAAATAGCCGACATCAGGCACCTGGATTCCGGCTTCGCCCTGGATGGACTCCACCAGCACAGCCGTAATATTCCTGTCCACGGATGCGACTTTTTCGACTGCCGCCAGATCGTTGAAGGGGACCCGCACGAAGCCACCGACCAACGGTTCAAAGCCGGCCTGGGCCTTGCGGCTGCCGGT
>JANOGQ010000064.1:0-13488 GCA_031406105.1 Lysobacterales bacterium
TCGGCGCCGCACCGGGTCTCCCGGCGGTGAATCTCGCGGGCAATTTTCCAAAGCGCGGACAATTTCCAGGTGGCCGAAGCCCTGCAGGACTTCTTGCGGCAGCGCGGTGTCGATGCGCCTGAGCTGGTGCCGCTGGTGCGGGCGCGTATGACGCATATCAATGGCAGTGATGTCACTCAAATGACCTTTGAAGATCCGGAAGGCGAAGAATGGGCACGGCGCGATTCCAACCTGACCTGGCGGGCCACCTTACAGGAAGACAACAAACTTATTGAAGGTCAGCTCTGGGGCGAAAATCCTCTGCAGAACGAAGTCTCGGTTGAAACGGAATTCGCCAGTGAGCTGGGCCTGAAATTGGGTGATGAGCTGAGCTTTGATATCGCTGGCGAATCTGTTTCCGCCGTCGTCACCAGCCTGCGGACGGTGGAATGGGATAGTTTTCGGCCCAACTTCTTCATGTTGTTCTCACCTGGAGTACTCGATCCTTTCCCCACCAGCTGGATCAGCAGTCTTTACTTGCCCGAAGGCAGAAACGATGTAGTGCTGGACCTGATGCGGCAATTCCCCAGCGTGACTGCGATTGACCTCGAAGCCACACTTTCTCAAGTACGGGACGTGATGGATAAGGCGGCCCTGGCAATCCAGGCCGTATTCCTCTTTACCTTGCTGGCCGGTATAACTGTCCTATGGGCCGCTGTGCAGTCCAGCCGGGATGAGCGTCGCTTTGAAAGTGCTTTGCTGCGCACCTTTGGCGCGTCGCGCCAACGCGTTCTGACTGGAGTGGCCGTCGAATTTCTCGCCATCGGTTTGCTATCCGGCGTGCTGGCTGCCAGCGGTGCCAGCCTGGCGGGCTATTTACTGGCTACCCAACTTTTTGAACTCGAATACCAGTTCAGTATCGGTTTATGGCTGGCTGGCCCCATTGCTGGTATGTTGCTGGTAGGACTTAGCGGACTGGTTGCCACCTGGCGGGTCATCACGCATGCACCAGTCAATGTCTTGCGCACTGCCTGAGTGCTGGTAACTATGAACGACAATCTGAAACAGCAATTCGCGCAAGACGGTTACCTGGTCATCGAACAGGCATTTAGCGCAGATTCCATCGCCTCCATTCGCCAGGCAGCTGCGCGCATTGTCGATGACTTTGATATCGAGTCACATCGCAGCGTTTTCAGCACCCTGCACCGCGATGCGGATCGGGACCGTTATTTTATGGACAGTGCCAAAGCTGTTCATTGTTTCCTGGAAGAAGAAGCCCTCGATGCTGAAGGTAATCTCACCCAGTCGCGGGAACGTGCTATCAACAAAATCGGCCACGCCCTGCATGACTTCGTGCCTGAATTCACTGACTTCTGCCGCCAGCCCATCATCGGCCGGTTGCTGCGAGAGTTAGGTTACGTCGAGCCGCAACTTTGGCAAACCATGTATATCTTCAAACAACCCCGAATCGGCGGCGAAGTGCGCTGGCATCAGGATGCCAGTTATCTGATTTCCGAACCCTCCAGTGTCGTGGGCTTCTGGGTAGCGCTCGAAGATGCCCGCAAGGACAATGGCTGCCTGTGGGTGGAGCCCGGTGGTCATCACCGGCCCCTGAGTGAAATCTACGAAGTTGATCCAACCACCCGGCGCGGCGAACTCAGGCGACTATCAGAACCCGACTGGCCGCAGCAGGATGAAGCGATTGCTGTCGAAGTCCCAGCCGGCAGTCTGGTCATTTTCAGCGACCACATGCCCCACTACTCCTCCCCCAACCGCTCTGAACATTCCCGCCAGGCTTTCACCATGCATTTTGCAGAGGGCAGCTCACACTGGTCAGAAAAAAACTGGTTACAACGATCAAGAATAGGTTCGTTCGAAGCTTGAAGAACGCTAAACGTTTCAGCTGAAACGTCCGGGGCGACCAAGCGAAAGTAATTCTCAATCGGGCACAAAGGCAACGATGCGCAGTGGCCCGCCACTGCCACCGGTAATTTTCATGGGCAGCGCGATGACAAACGAACCCGTGGCTGGCATTTCGCTCATATCGCCGACATTTTCAAAAGCCGGAATATTTTTGGCAAACAACTTGCGGTGCGCTATGAAATCGCTTGACTGGCCACGATCAATACTGGCCGTGTCTATGCCCAGTGCGGCGATCTGGCGATGTTCGGCCAGAAACTCTGCCGCTTCAGCCGATAAGCCCGGGAAATGCAGTCTGGCCACCGCAGCAGCGCCGCGTTCAGCAGTGCCCAGGTAACTGGCAGCATCCGGCCAGCGGCTGGCGAATCCGGTGCGGAACAACACGATCACGCCATCAGCCAATCGCCCATGTTTAGCTTCCCAGGCTTCGATATCGGCAACAGTGATCAGGTAGTCCGCATCGGCAGCTGACTGTGCGCTGACATCAATCACCACTGCGGGTGCTAACAAACGCTCCAAAGACAACTGATCGGACGTAAGCCCACCTTCATGAAAGTGAATGGGTGAATCGAGATGGGTGCCACCATGTTCTGCGGTGGAAATACTGTAGGCCGTGTAATACCAGCCGCCCTCAGTGTGACCTTCGAAATCGGTGGTTTTGCTAAAACCGGCTGCGGTGGGCCAGTACAGGGTAGTCTCATCATAGGCGTGGGATAAGTCCAGCCAACTGCCTTTGCTGAAATCCCAGCTGTCCGCTTGAGCCAGACTCACGCTAAACACGCTGGCTATCAAAGCCAGTCCAATCAGAGCTTTCAGTGAAGACTGCTTCATCCGGTTCTAACTCCTTTCATTTCTTGCCAATTACGAATAATGCGCGCCAGTGCATTCAATCCATCAGTCAAAGCCGCCGGACCGGGCTGCAAAATAATGGATGACTTGATTTCGAACAACTGACCGTTCTGAACCGCCGGTATCGCCGACCACCCCGATCGTGCGGCCACTTTTTCGGGACGGAATTTCTTGCCACACCAGGAACCCAGAATGATATCGGGCGCGCGGCGTATGACCTCATCAGCATCAGCCAGAATTCGGTTCTTGCCCAGTGACTCTGCAGCGTTTTCGGGAAACATCTCGATGCCACCTGCCAGTGTGATCAATTCCGACACCCAACGTATTCCGGTGATGATGGGTTCATCCCACTCTTCAAAATACACCTTGGGGCGGTCAGAGAACGGGGGCAAAGCAGCCAATAAGTGATCGCGCTTTTTTTCCCACGCAGCAACCCAATCATTTGCCTGCTGCCCCTGGCCCACCAATGCTCCCAGCTGAACTATCATGTTGAGAATTTCTTCCACGGAACGGTGGTTGAATACGTGCACCTCTATTCCGGCGCGAATCAGTTCGGCGGCAATCTCAGCCTGCAGGTCGGAAAAGCCCAGCACCAGGTCGGGTTTCAGTTCGATGATTTTGTGAATTTTTGCTGAGGTAAAGGCCGAGACTTTCGGCTTCTCACGCCGTGCCTCAGGCGGGCGCACCGTGAAGCCGGAAATACCCACAATCCGATCCTGCTCACCCAGCATATAAAGCGTTTCAGTAGTCTCCTCTGTCAGGCAAACGATGCGCTGCGGGTAGCGGTCCGGGTAAACGTCTTTGGCCACGCTATTTTTTGCTCTGCACCCAGGCGCGCATATCCTGATCCAAAACAGTCAGCGGCACTGCACCCTGCCCCAAAGCCCGGTCGTGGAACTCGCGGATATCAAAGCGCTCGCCCAATTCGGCTTCGGCGTAGGCCCGCAACTCCTTGAACTTCAGCTCACCCAGCTTGTAAGCCAGAGCCTGTCCCGGCCAAACGATGTAGCGATCGATTTCCACGATGATGTCGTGTTCCTGCTTGCCGGCGTTTGCCATGAAGTACTCGATGGCCTGTTCGCGGGTCCAGCCCAGTGCATGCATGCCGGTATCCACCACCAGTCGCACGGCCCGCCACATCTCATAAGTCAGCTGGCCGAACTTTGAATACGGATCTTTGTAAAAACCCATCTCTTCACCCAGACTTTCGGAGTACAGACCCCAGCCTTCAGTGAAAGCCGTGTAGGAAGGATTCTGCCGGAACCAGGGCACATCCTCCATTTCCTGCTGCAATGAGATTTGCAAATGGTGGCCGGGTACGGCCTCATGCAAAGTCAAAGCTTCCATCTCCCAGCGCGGGCGCGTATCCAGCGCATAGGTATTGGCAAAGAAGTAGCCGGGCCGACCGGCCTTGTTGGAGCCGCGCTGGTAGTAGGCCGTGGTTTGCGACTTTTCAGCATAGGCTGGCACGGGGATGATCCCATAGGGATTGCGCGGCAGACGCCCGAACAGGTTGGTCAGTTCCGGGTCAGCGCGCTTGGCGATGTCCCGGTACTCGCGCATCAGGTCATCAGCGCTGGTGTGATAGAACTGCGGATCGGTGCGCAGGAACAGCAGGAATTCCTCGAAACTGCCGATGAAGCCGGATTCGGCAATGACTTTGTCCATCTCGCCGCGGATGCGTTTCACTTCGCTCAAACCCAGATCGTGAATTTCCTGCGGGCTCATTGTGGTGGTGGTGCGGGTTGCTACGTTGTGCGCATACCAAGCCTCACCATTGGGCAGGTTGTTGGCTGCGATGGATTCACGTGCGCCTGGCAGGTATACAGTTTCAGTGAAAGCCAGCAAGCGTTCGTAAGCCGGCACCACACTGGCGCGATAAGCCTTGAAAGCGCGTTCTTGCAGGCTGGCAGCCTGCAGCGGATCCACCCCATCCGGCAACTTTGCGAACGCACCCAGCAAAGGGCTTTGGGCAGGATCATCCAGCATCTGGTTGCGGATCTGCTGCGGCACATCGCGCAGGGTGATTTTGGGCGGCGTAACGCCCTCTTCCAGGCCTTGCTGCATCAGCGCGATGGACTGGTCGATATAGGCCGGCAGGTTTTCCAGTCGCCCTAACTGATTTTCCAGTGCAGCCAGGCTGCCCTTGGGCATCATGGCCAACAGGTCTGCTGCATCCTGCTGCGGCCCACCCATCTGGTTCATCGGCAGCAAATGATTGGGAAACTGCTGGCCAGTGACGCTTGTGCTCATGCTGTCCAGCAACAGCATCAGGTTGAACTGCTGAGCCTCGTCGAGGTTTCCCGGATCCAGGCTTTGCAACAGGGCCAGTCCCTGCCGGTCCCGTTGCTGGCGAGCCGCAATTGCTGCGGGTGACAGATCGGTCCACTGGTCCTGGCCCCGCGGATCGCCCAGCTGGGTGGCGAACTCCGGGCTTTCCAACATGACCTGGTCAAAAAGCAGATCAATGTACTGCTTGAGACGCTGTGTATCATCCAGTCCTTCTGTATTGGCCTGCAAGGCTTTGATCCGGGCGTCTATGTCATCCAGGTTGGTCGCCGCCATCGCGTTCAAGGAGAACAATAATGACAGAATTAATATGCTAATTTTCATGAAGTTATGAATCATTTCAAGAATCTCTCTGAGTAGTTGTCGATTTCTTTGCGCGCAACGCCTGCTTTTCCTGCACATTGATAAAAGCCATCGCCAGTCCAGCCTGCTGCGTTTTACGGATCATTGCTTTGTCCAGCCCGGCCGCTGGGGCCGCCAGGTTGAATTCATGCGGCAGGTCGATACCGCTGATGCCCGGGTCATCGGTATTCAGGTTCAGCAGCACACCGGATTGCAGCAATTGCCGCGCCGGATGGCTGGCCAGTGACATCACGGTGCTGGTGTGCAGGTTGGAACTCAGGCACACCTCCAGGCCAATCTGCTTTTCAGCCAGGTAGTCCACCAGACCCCGGTCCTCGATCGAGCGGATGCCGTGACCGATGCGCTCTGCTCCCAGATCACGAATGGCCGACCAGACGCTGTGCGGACCATCCGCTTCCCCGGCATGTATGGTAGTGCGTAAACCGGCCTCGCGTGAACGTTGAAAATGCTTGCTGAACAGCGCAGCGGGAAAGCGCTTTTCATCGCCCGCCAGGTCCAGCGCCACCAGGCCGTCACGATTTCTCAGCAGGGCATCCAGTTCCCGCATGCAGATTTCCGGACCATAGGTGCGGCTGAGTATGCCTATGGCTTGCGCCCGAACGCCCGTTGCTTTCTCTCCGGCCCGTATGCCGTCGATTACTGCAGCGCTGACTTCAGTTGCATCCAGACCATGTGCTTCGGCCATGAACCACGGGCTGAAGCGTAACTCGATGTAGTCTATGCCTTCTGCCTGGGCATCCAGCACATTCTCATAGGCCACCCGCCGACAGGCGCCGGTATCCACCAGCACCGCCGTCAGGTAGCGGAATTTGGCAATGAACTCCATTAATCCCTCAGCCGGATCCATGATCTGCACGTGCGGCCGCAGGCTCTCCAGATCGTGGCCAGGCAAATCAATACCATGCTGCTCCGCCAGCTCCAACAGGGTCTGTAAACGGATGCTGCCATCCAGGTGCCGGTGCAGGTCACACAAAGGCAGATTGGGATCAATCAGGCTGTTTTCGGACATGGTGGTCGATTTTCATGACTGCCTGCGTCTATGTCAACGATAAGCGGTTCAAGCAGCAGGCTAAGCCGCAGAATTCCTGTTTATAATGCAACAATCTGATCAACACTTCATTGCATCGCGGGCAAGCATGGACAATCCTGAGGGGATGGTTAAACGGGTACTACCTGAATCTGCTGATGAATCAGCAGAGCAACTGGTCGAACGGATTTTGCAGAATAATGATCAGGCCTTATTGATTTTTGCCCGCGAAATGTGCGAATTCTGCTGGGCAGCGAAGCGGTTTTTCGATGCCATTGCAGCACCTTACCGCATATTGGAACTGGACGCAGAAGAGTATCAACATGGACACTTGAATCATAAGATCCGCGCTGCGCTGCAGCGAAGGAACGGCAGTCACACGGTTCCCCAGATTTATATTGCTCAGCATTTTGTGGGCGGAGCGACCGATAGTTTTGCCGCCTGGAAAACAGGCGAATTCCAGCAACGCCTGAAAGCAGCGGGTGTACCCTTCAATGAAACCGCAGACTTGAATACGCAAGGCAACCTGCATGGCTGGCTGCATTAGCACTGTCATCAGCAACAGGTTTTACCCTTAAAACCCGAATACTGGCCAGAGGTCCGGCAGGTTCCTGAGCTACAGGTCCTTACGAGAGAGATTTTCTTTCTGCATTTTCTCGCTCATCTGAATTTTTTTCATACTCGTTTGGAGCTGATGTAACAGAGCTCAACAACAAACTCGCCTGCTGACCCGCCGGATTATGCATAGATATAATCTATTTGAATAATATTTTTAATCAATTTTACAAATAGTAATTACCTATTTAAAGTGCCATAGCGCGGGTGGGTTTAAGAAATTGCCGCCACCCAAAACATCAAAATCAATAGATTAAATTCAAAGGAGCTGTGAGCATGAACGACGTCCCCAATTGCAGTATTGAATCACGTTTAAATCAGCATGTGCCTTCAGTAGTTTTCAAAACTCGTGTGCGGGATGAATCGATTGAAGGCCCGAATCCCTTCTGCTGGAAGGATGTCAGCAGCGAAGAGATTTTTGCTGGCCGTAAAGTGATTGTATTTGCTTTGCCAGGGGCTTTTACACCCACCTGTTCCAGCACCCACCTGCCTGGCTTTGAAGAAAAATTTGAAGAATTCAAAGCTTTGGGAGTCGGCGATATCTATTGTCTGAGTGTCAATGATGCATTCACCATGTTCCAGTGGGGCAAGCACCAAGGCGTGGAAAAAGTTAAATTGCTGCCGGATGGCAGCGCAGATTTCACCGAGAAAATGGGTATGCTGGTGCGCAAGGACAACCTGGGCTTTGGCGCCCGTTCCTGGCGATATTCCATGCTGGTGGAAGATGGTGTGATTACTGCCTTGTTTTCTGAGGATGGCAAATGCGATGACTGCCCTGGTGATCCCTTCGAGGTCAGCGATGCGGCTACTCTGCTGAAGTATCTGCAGGCAGCCTGATTGCAGGCCAGTCAGCAAAATGCAGCTGCGCTATGCTATCCCTCAGGCCAGGCGGAAAGTTGACGAGCCCGATGGATTTGCAGCGACCTCTGTTCCAGCATCAACGCAAGGATCCTTGCTTCTGCGGCAGTGGCCTGCGCTTTAAGGCCTGTTGTGGCAGCCTCGCCAGTCCGAGGCTGCCGCCGCACGGTATACACCGCATAGCGCGCTTTATGGCAGAAAGTGTTTGCGAAAGTTGGGTGAGATACTTTGAGAGTCAGCACAGGCAACCATTGTCCATTAACCAGGCAGATCAGAAAAGCGAATCGGGACTGCGGCTCGAGCGAGACCCTGGGCGCATTACCGATGTCGTTCAACAAGGCCAACTGGCGGCAGATATTGAAAGTACCGTAAGACGAGCTTTCAAAGAGCTGGTCGAGCCTGCGCTTGGACATACGCTCGCCTGGATGGAAGCGCCCCAAGTGCTGCGCTACGAAACGGGAGGCTTATACGGCCCGCATGCCGACGGCGATCATTTCAACTGCAACACCGGCATGTGGCAGAAGGTACTGGATCGTGACGCCAGCCTGTTGCTCTACCTGAACCGGGATTTCAGCGGCGGTGAATTGAGCTTCCCCCAGTTCAATTACCGCTATCAACCGGAAACTGGCGATTTGTTGTTCTTTCCCTCCAATGGCCACTACGCCCACCAGGCGTTGCCGGTGTCCGCAGGCGTGCGCTACGCCATCGTCAGTTGGGCTGCATTCCACGATCTGCCAAGGGTACAAACAGAGCCACCGGCCGGCCTCATTACACTTTGAAGCCCATTGCGCAGTTGCGGTATCTGGGCGGGTGAATCAGTGGTGTGTTGAAATAATTTCGGCAGCAGGCCCGAATGTAAGGAGGCGGCTGAATTCTATGTGATCACCCTCGATGGCCATCATGCCAATAAACACCAGTAAGCATAAGGGCGGAACCAGGATGGCGTAGATCAAAGCCAGGCGTTCCCAGGCCATGTGCATGAAAATGGCAACAATAAACCCGGCTTTGAGAAACATGAACAACAGAATCAGCGACCAGCGCAAGTAACCTTGCAAATTGAAGTAATCGACCCCGTAAGAAAAGGCACTGAGCACAAACAGCAAGCCCCAGACCCAGAAATACACACTGAGCGGATGTTGTTGATGTCCTTCTTCATGCGCCATATTGATCTGCTCCGTATTCATGCCTGTCTGACTCGATTGCTGCGGATGGCCATGCCTCACCACAAATAGAAAAACGCGAATATGAACACCCACACCAGGTCCACAAAATGCCAGTACAGGCCAGCCACTTCCACCGTTTCGTAGTTGCCATTTTTATGCCTGTCGTAGTAACCGCTGCCCACACGCCAGGCCACAATACTGAGATAGATCACACCGGCTGATACATGTAAGCCATGAAAGCCGGTAATCATGAAAAAGCTGGCGCCAAATTGCGCCGCGCCCATGGGATTGCCCCACGGGCGCACGCCTTCATCAACAATCAGTTTGGTCCATTCAAAAGCCTGCATACCAACGAAAGTCGCACCCAACAGGGCTGTAGCAGCCATCAAAAGCACTGTCAGCTTTTTGTTCCTGCGGTAAGCAAAATTCACCGCCAAAGCCATAGTGCCGCTGGAGGTAATCAACACAAAAGTCATAATCGCGATGAGAATGAGTGGAATGGGATCACCGCCAAAACTCAAGGCAAAAACTTCGCTGGGGAAAGGCCACGGCACGGTGGTGGAGATGCGAACACTCATGTAACTGATAAGAAAACAGGAGAAAATAAAAGTGTCGCTGAGCAGAAAGATCCACATCATGGCCTTACCCCAGGGTACCTGGAAGACCTGCATGTCGGCTGCTACATCCTGCACGGCTCCCCGGTTGCCACTGAGTACAGCGGCACTGCTGGCGTGTGCTTCATGTGTCATTCTGTTTTTCTCACCTTGGCTGGTTTCATCCAGGCATCAGCTGCTGAGCAACAAGTAAAAAAGCAAAAACCAGACCAGCAACAGGAAATGCCAGTAAGTGGCGCACAAACCCAGCCGATTCGGCAAATCAGGATCTTCTGCATTTCGCCAGGCTGTAAGGCCGGCACGGCCCAGAAACCACATTCCTCCCAGCAAATGCAGGGCGTGAATGCCGGTAAACATGTAAAAGAAGGCATATGAGGCATTGCCTTGCGCATACAGTCCTGCCGCCAGCATTTCCCGCCAGGCTTCGTACTGACCGAATATAAAGCCACTGGTAAGCACCAGGGCTCCCAGCAGAAGCAGTTTCATGGCTTTCAATTTGCCGGATTTGGCGTAGTTGCACGCTAGCTGCAGACTGATACTGGCCAGGATCAAAAGCAGGGTGTTGAACCACAATATATTGGGTTCAGCGACCTTGACCCAGTCACCGTATGTCATGCGCATCTGGTGTGAGATGCTGAACAGCAAGAACATGCTGGTAACTACCGCCAGAAAAAGATACAGGCCGGTTTTGCGGGCCGGTCGTATCGACAGATCGTCATGCAGATCAGAGATGTCCCCAGCGTTTTCCCAGGACTTTTCAGCAATCTTGCTGAGCCATTTCATGCCTGCTTGCCTTCCTTTGCATGCTGCGCATCGCCAATCATGGGCACGTCTTCGGGTGCCATGTTTTGAGGGATGTAGTCCTGTGCTGCACCGGGGACGCTGAAGTCATAGGCCCAGCGATACACCACAGGCAGCTCATGACCCCAGTTGCCATGTTTGGCAGGAGTGTCCGGAGTTTGCCATTCGAGCGTGGTGGCCTTCCAGGGATTGCCGCCTGATTTCCGGCCATTCTTCAGGCTCCAGAACATGTTGAAGATGAAGATCATCTGGGCTAAAGCAACGAAAAATGCAGCAACCGATATTCCCTGGTTCATGGCGTGTACCGAATCCGGAATGAAAGCGGTATCGCCCATGGCAAAATAGCGCCGTGGCAGACCCAGGATGCCCATGTAGTGCATAGGCAGATAAATCGCGTAGGTACCGAACAGAGTCAGCCAGAAGTGTACTTTGCCCATGGTGTCGTCCAGCAAGCGGCCGGTGATCTTGGGATACCAGTGATAAATCGCCGCATATATCACCAAAATGGGGGAAACACCCATAACCATATGGAAGTGCCCGATGACAAAATAAGTGTCCGACAGGGGCACATCTACCGCCACATTCCCCAGGAACAGGCCGGTAATTCCGCCGTTGATGAAGGTAAAGATGAAGCCGATAACGAACAACATCGGCACGGTCAGATGGATATCACCTTTCCATAAAGTCAGCACCCAGTTGTACACCTTGAGCGCAGTGGGGATGGCGATGATCAGCGTGGTAGTTGCAAAGAAAAATCCAAAGTAGGGGTTCATGCCGCTGACGTACATATGGTGTGCCCAGACGATGAACGAGATCACACCGATGGCGAGTATGGCCCAGACCATCATGCGGTAACCGAAAATGTTCTTGCGTGCATGCACTGAGATGACATCGGAGACCATACCAAAGGCTGGCAAGGCGACGATATACACTTCAGGATGGCCAAAAAACCAGAACAGATGCTGGAACAGGATAGGACTGCCACCGTTATAGCCGGCATCTTCACCCATGGATAACAGCGCCGGCATGAAGAAGCTGGTGCCTATCACGCCATCCAGCAACAACATGATGGCACTGACCAGCAAAGCCGGAAAAGCCAGCAGGCCGAGTATGGTTGCGGTAAAAATGCCCCAAACCGAGAGCGGCATGCGCATCAGGCTCATACCCCTGCAACGCGCCTGCAAAACTGTGGTGACGTAGTTCAGACCACCCATGGTAAAGGCCACGATGAACAGGGCCAGAGAAGCCAGCATCAATATGATTCCGCCACCCATTCCCGGCGTTCCGGGCAACACGGATTGCGGTGGATAGAGCGTCCAGCCTGCCCCAGTGGGGCCGCCGGGGATGAAAAAGCTGGCGCACAACACCAGCACCGACAGCAGGTACACCCAGTAACTGAGCATGTTCATGTAAGGGAAGACCATGTCCCGGGCCCCGCACATCAGCGGAATCAGGTAGTTGCCAAAGCCACCCAGTAACAAAGCAGTAAGCAGATAGACCACCATGATCATGCCGTGCATGGTGATGGCCTGGTAATACTCATCGGGTGTGATGAAGGAGAAAGTATCCGGAAAGCCCAGCTGCAAACGCATGGCCAGACTCAGCACCAAAGCCACCACGCCTACCGAAATTGCGGTCAGGCTGTATTGCACCGCAATGACTTTGTGGTCCTGGCTCCAGATGTACTTGGTGACAAATGTCTGGGGATCATGATGGTGCTGCTCATGATCCCGGTCTGCGATTGCAACATATGCCATCAGTCTTTACTCCTGCCCGCTTTGGTGTTTTGGCGGGCTTTATGATTCAAAGTTGATTGATATGAGCGATTACATCATTGATGTCCTGCTCGTTGCGCAACATGCCGGTCAACAAGGTCATTTGCTTGCCGTACAGGTCAGACGGATGAGCGCCCCGGATTCCGGACTTATAGTTCTGCAGCTGGCGTTTCAGATACCAGTCATTCATGCCTTCCAGCCGTGGTGCATTCAATGCCCAGACACCCTGGCCGGCCGCGCCATGGCAGGACTGACAGGTACCATACAGCTTGGCTCCACGCTTGAGATCTCCCTGCAAACTTGCTGCTGTCTCACCGCCGGGAAGTGCGGCAATATAGGCAGCAATGTTACGCACTGCCTCATCATCTGCCAGCATCGCCGCCATTGGCGCCATTTGCATACCGAAGACATCCTCTGCATTGGCGCCGCGCAAGCCCTGTTTAAAATGATGCAGCTGCCGTTGGGTGTACCAGGCATTCAGCCCCGCCAGGCGGGGTGCATTGAGCATTTCATTGCCTTCGCCCTGGGCACCATGACAGGCCGCACAGACTGCGAATTGGGCCTGACCCAGGGCCGCTTGTGGCTCAGGCTGATTCATAATCTGTGAATACCGCGGCCAATTATCCAGCCAGGCAGCAAACTCTTCGGGTTGATCAACCACAACCGCCCCACGCATGGCAAAGTGACCGATGCCACACAATTCTACACAGAGAATTTCAAAACGGCCGGTGCGGGTGGGCTTCAGCCAGGCGTAAGGCGTTGATCCGGGCACCAGATCCATTTTGACGCGGAACTGCGGTACGGTGAAATTGTGCAGTACGTCCTTGGAGCGCAAAACGAACTTATAGGACTGGCCCAGAGGCAGGTGCAGTTCGCCACGGTTGACCAGTATGTCATCCTGGCCAGCGGGGTCATCCGCTTTCATGCCAAATGGATTTTCCACCGACATCAGCGCCACATCGACCTGCCCCAGCACACCATCTTCACCCGGAAAGCGGAAAGTCCAGTGCCACTGCTGCCCAACCACTTCGACGATGTGCGCATCCTCCGGCACAGTGACAAATTTGCCCCAAACCCATAAACCCGGAGCCAACAACGCAACCACGCCTATGGTGGTGACTATGGTGAGCCAGGATTCCAGCTTGTGCGATTCGGGTTCGTAATGCGCTTTCAGGCCTTCACGATGGCGGTACTTGATGATAACCCAGACCAGGAAGCCATTGAGAAGGACAAAA
>JANOGQ010000094.1:0-5789 GCA_031406105.1 Lysobacterales bacterium
CAATTTATCTCGAAGGGGTCAGTGAAGAAGTGCTCGCGAAAGCCCGGCAAGTTCGGCTTTTGGCACTGGATGTGGATGGCGTAATGACCGACGGTCGCCTGTACTTTGATCAATCCGGCCAGGAGATCAAGGCTTTTTCCAGCCGCGATGGCATGGGTATCAAAGCCCTGCAGCGCAGCGGCATCCCGGTCGCGTTAATCACCGGTCGTCAGTCGCCGATGGTCAAGCAACGTGCCCATGAACTCGGTATCAAGCTGGTTTTTCAGGGTGCTAATGATAAATTGCAGGCCTTGCAGGCGGTGCTGGACGCCAGCGGCCTCTGCGCCGAACAAATCTGTTACGCGGGCGACGACTGGATCGATTTACCTGTGCTATCCCGGGTTGGCTTCAGTGTGACAGTGGCCGATGCCGATCAAATCGTCCGCGAGCAGGTGGACTGGGTCAGCGCTGAAGCCGGTGGCATGGGTGCGGTGCGGGCCTTGTGCAATCTCATTCTGGCTGCGCAAGGCAAGCTTGACAGTGTGATGCAGGAATACCTCCGCCGATGATTCATCGCAAAACCTGGCACGGCATTATTGCAATGGCATTGCTGGCCATCACCACGGGATTGATCGTGCGCTCCGACCGCGATAGGGGCAACTTGCCGCCAGCCGATCTGGATACGCGACTGAGTTATGCCTTGTGGGATTTCAGCGGCGTACTGCTGGACAAGCAAGGCAAGGTGAATGTGCGTGTCGACGCCCCCATGTTGCGCAACACGGCCGACAGCCAGATTGGAACCATTGAGAACCCGCGCCTGCGCATACTGCAGGATCAGGATGAGTGGTACATTACCGCCGATTGGGCCATTATCACCGCCGACCGTGAATTTGTGTCCCTGCTGGGCCGGGTTGATCTGCAACAGCAGAACCTGAGCAGCGGGCAGAGATTGGGTATACAGACCCGGGATGTCATGCTGAATGTCACACCGCGCGTGGCCAGTACGGAAGCCGCAGTGAGTATTCAGCAGGATGAAGACCGCCTGGATGCCGTTGGAATGAAGCTGGATATGATCAATGAAACTTATGAACTTAAGGGCCAGGTGCGGGCACGCTATGCCACACAGTAGCCGCCCGCATATCCTGTTTACCTGTTTGGCACTACTGGCGTGCAGCCCTGTGGTGGCACTGGAAACCGATCGTCAACAACCGCTTTTGATCAATGCGGACGCCTCTGACGGATCCATGGGCGATGGCAAAGCCACTTTGCGTGGCAGTGTGGATATCCGCCAGGGCACTTTGCTGGTTAAAGCCGAGTTCGCTGAAGTTGAAAAAACTGATGGCAAGGTGCGTGAAGTAGTGCTCACCGGTAATCCCGTGGTGCTGCAACAGGAAATCGAACTGCAGGGCCTGGTCAGAGCCACTGCCAGAACCATCACCTATCAAGTGGCTACCGGCATCGTCACGCTGAGTGGCGATGCCGATGTCAATCACCCGCAATACCAGATCAGCGGTGAGTTGCTGGTGTACGACATGAACAAGCAGCACTTCCAGGGTAGCGGCAACGACGAGAATGGCCGCATCCGAATCCAGATCGAGCCTGAGGTGATTGCGCCGCTGGAGTCCCGTCCGGCTGATACCGCACCAGCAGTCGAGCCTGCTGCCGAACCAGAAGATACAGAAACATCGGAAGACCCCGCAGCAAGCTCCGCCAGTGGCAGTAATGCTGCGCACTGAGGGGATTTCCAAGTCCTACGCCAACCGGGACGTTGTCAGCAAAGTCAGTATCAGCGTCAAGCCTGGCCGGGTTGTCGGCTTGCTGGGCCCTAACGGCGCCGGCAAAACCACCTGTTTCTACATGATCGTCGGATTGATTCCAGTCGATGGTGGCGCCATCCTGGTGGATGACGTGGATGTAACGCATAAGCCCGTTAACATCCGCTCGGAGATGGGCGTTGGTTATTTACCCCAGGATGCCTCGATCTTCCGCAAGTTGTCCGTTGCAGATAACATCATGGCCATCTTGCAGTTGCGCAAAGATCTGGACCAGGCCGGCCGCGAACAAGCCCAGATGATGCTGCTGGAAGACCTGGGTGTTGCGCACCTGGCCAAACAGATGGGTTTCAGCCTGTCGGGCGGCGAACGGCGGCGTGTGGAAATCGCCCGCGCACTGGCAGCCCGGCCGCGCTTCATTTTGCTGGATGAGCCCTTTGCCGGGGTAGATCCGATCTCTGTCGGAGAAATCCAGCGCATCGTGCAGCATCTCACCGACCGTGGCATTGGCGTGCTGATTACCGACCACAATGTGCGTGAAACCCTGGGCATCTGCGATTACGCTTACATATTGGCCGATGGCCATGTGCTGGCTTCGGGTGAACCAGCCGAAATCATCGCCAATGACCGGGTACGTGATGTTTACCTGGGTAGGGAATTTCGACTCTGAGCTGAGTAGGGCTCTGATTAATTCATCCCTGAATTATCAGAGCGCGCAAAACAAAAAATGTGATTTTTGTTTTGCTTCATTTTCCATGATTTGCAACCATTGAAAATGGCGGCACACGGCCCAGGCCGGCTTCTCGGCCGATTCCCGGCCTCACCTTCTCCTTATGCTGCGGAAACTCCGAATAAATCAGAGTTTCCTGGGGTGTACACTGTGTCAGGCGTTTTCCAAGGCTTAGGCATAATTTTCAAGATAGCATGGCAGAACAATCACTGCAGTTAAGACTTTCGCAAAAACTGGCCCTGTCGCCGCAGTTGCAGCAGGCGATCCGCTTGTTGCAACTCAATCGCATCGAGTTACGCGAATACATTCAGGAAGTACTGGAATCCAATCCCATTCTGGAAAGAACCGAAGCGGAATCCAGCGACCCGATGGACGGGTCTGCCAGCCAGGAAACAGATGCAGCCAAGTCGGATGACACCGACAAAGACCTGGATCTCGATAACAACGACTGGGGTGAAGACAGCGCATTCGAAGAACAATGGGGCGATACTGCCTCGGGTGGCGAGAGCTACTCTGGTGAAATGCAGCTTGCTGACTACAGCGATGGCAATTTGCGTGAGCATCTGCTTTGGCAGATCAACCTCAGTCATTTTTCCCCCAAGGATGCGGCTATCGCAGCGGCCATCGTGTTTGGCCTGGATGACGAAGGCTTCCTGCAGGACAGCCTGGAAGACATCCGCGCCGGCCTTGCTCCGGAAGTGCTGGTCGATACCGATGAAGTGCTGGCGGTACTGCACCGCGTGCAGCGCATGGAACCGGTGGGTGTGGCCAGTCGCGACACTTCCGAATGCATACGCGTGCAGCTGGCTGCCTTGCCCGGTGATACACCGGGTCGGGATCTTGCTTTGCGCCTGGCGCGCGATTACCTCGACCTGGTCGCACAACACGACCTGGCTGAAATCCGCAAACAGACCGGTGCCAAGGAAGATCGCCTGATCCAGGCCTTGCAGCTGATCCAGTCGCTGGACCCCAGGCCCGGCAAGCGTTTCGACAACCGCCGCGATGAATACCTGGTGCCGGATGTTTACGCCACCCGCGTGGATGACAGCTGGCGGGTAACGCTCAATCCGGAAAACGACCCGGGTTTGCGCCTGAACAAGTATTACATCGATCTTCTGCGCAAATCCGGCGGCAAGGATCGCGACTACCTCAAAGGCCGCATGCAGGAAGCACGCTGGCTGATGTCCAGCCTGGAAATGCGCAACCGCACCCTGATCAATGTCTCGCAATGCATTGTGGACATGCAACAGGATTTCCTTGAAAACGGCGAAATCGCCATGCGCCCGCTGGTGTTGCGCGAGGTGGCGGATCTGGTCAAAGTGCATGAGTCCACCGTGTCCCGCGCCACCACCCGCAAATACATGCTCACGCCACGTGGCGTGTTCGAGCTCAAGTACTTCTTTTCCAGTCATGTCAATTCCGACCAGGGGCATCCGGTGAGCGCCACAGCTGTCAAGGCCAGGTTGCAGTTACTGCTGGATAACGAGCCGGAATCCCAGCCGCTCAGCGACCAGGATCTGGCCGACATCCTGCGCAGCTCCGGCCTGCGCGTAGCCCGCAGAACCGTAGCCAAGTACCGGGAATCGCTGGGAATCGGCTCCAGCGCAGACCGGCGCCGCCAGCACCGCAGACGAGCGCGTTTGCTGCAAACAGCAGCCAGGGCCAGATAAGCGGAAGTCTTCCAGGCAAGTGATCACCGGTGTTTTCCTCGACATGGAAAAGGATTCGCAAGTCATCGCGGACTGCTGCCTCAATAACCGCGCCAAGAATCAAAAAGTTAGGGAAACTCTGATTTATTCAGAGTTTCCGCGGCATTAGGAGAAGGTGAGGCCGGGAACCGGCCGAGAAGCCGGCCTGGGCCGTGTGCCGCCATTTTCAATGATTGCAAATCATTGAAAATGAAGCAGAAAAATGACATTTTCTGTTTTGCGTGCTCTGATAATTCAGGGAGGAGTTAATCTGAGCTTCCTTAGTATTACAGCTGCGATTAAGGACATTAAAGCGGCTGGCAAGCGAACTGCTGAGCTTGGGGCAATTCGGGCTGAATTTTGCCCCGAACTACAGTGAATTGGTCGGGATCGAGGTAGCTCAAGATGACTAAATCGATACTGGAAACAGTTCACCAAACTGCCAGGGGGCTAAGCGAAGCGGGTGCAATGGAAATCGCCACCTTGCGCGAATTCAATGCACTATGCCTGCCACTGGTGAAGGGCTATAGCGCCGCTCAGATCCAGAAAATCAGAATCGGCAACAAAGCCAGCCAGGCAGTTTTTGCAGCCTGTCTGAACACCAGCGCTTCAACGGTGCAAAAGTTGGCAGCAGGGAAAGAAAAAAACCAAACGACCCATCGAAAAAGCTGCTCAGCATCTTGGAGCACAAGGGCCTAGACGTCCTGGGTTTATAGGCCCCGAAATCACAGCCCCAGCGTCTGGCTGGCAAGCCAAAACGGCGTTGCTACGGGCGATTTGGAGCAAAATGAGCAATGCTCATTGGACTGTGTCAGAAGGGGGCTGTGATAAGCGGACTAGGAAAGCTGTCGCGGCGGGTATAAAATCCGTCGCGAAGATGTCGATAATGCTTAGCACACCGATCTGGCTTTCTGGCTTTCATGATCCCATTAAGTGATCCGGCAAGTGATCCGGCGCACGATCTGGCGCTCAATCCAGCCATAACGAGCAGCGCTGCGAATATTAAGCATTCGTGCCTTATCCATCCGGCAAAACAATCTTGTGTCGCCAGCGCCCCCGCTGCTGGTCAATACGCGTCTTAAGGAGAAGTTCATGCAAATCAACATCACCGGACATCACGTGGATGTGACCCCTGCCTTGCGCGCTTACGTTTTGGAAAAGATGGAACGCATTAAACGTCACTTTGACCACGTGATTTCCCTGAATGTGATTTTGAGACTTGAAAAACTGCAGCACGAAGCCGAAGCCACGCTGCACACCCCTGGTAAATCTCTTTTTGCCAACGCCTCTGAACTCGATATGTATGCCGCCATTGATGACCTGGTCGACAAGCTGGACAAGCAGGTCAGGCGCTTCAAGGACAAACGCAGTGACCATCAGGTTTCCCTCGATGACAAACTGGCCTCTCTAAGCTGACGAAAACTTCTTGAACCTGTAAATTCAGGCCCCCATTTCAACAACACCTAAGGGCAATGCCCGCGCGAGTGATTTACCAATATGTTAATCAGTGATCTGCTGAACCCGGAAAGTATTCGTTTTGATGTACACAGCAGCAGTAAAAAGCGGCTGCTGGAAATCATCAGCGAAGAACTGGCAAGAAATAACCAGGATCTCAGCGCC
>JANOGQ010000152.1:0-2180 GCA_031406105.1 Lysobacterales bacterium
GCCAGATATGCTGGTGCCGCGTCAGTCCTGAGCGTCGTTTTGCGCCCAACGCCCAGTCTTCAAACGATCAACCTTCATCCACTTCCAGCTGGCCACTGAGTCGTCGCCAGATATGCGACCAGCTCATGCCAATGGCGAGCAAGGTGGCTAAGGCGAACAAACCCAGCCAAACCACTGCGCTGGTTGAGTCGGGATGGATCAGGCCCAATTCAGCCATCAACCAGATGCAGCCTGCAATCAATGCAGCGCCCAGCACTGTTCCTATTGTGCCCAGGCTCCTGCCGGTGGCCACCAGATAAGCGGTCCAGCCAGCGAGCAGGATGATCCCAACGACAAAATGCAGGGCTCCAAGATCCTGCTCGCCGAGGTTTTTCAGCAGCCAATGCACAAAAGAAAAACCGCTGGGATTGTAGCTTGCCAGCACCAGAACGATGGCAATTAACCAGCGCCAGACAAAATCCATCGGGCCGAAAGGTTTACGGGTTTTGATCAAGTCGGATTTCGCCATGCAAGCACCTCGCGCAATAGTTAAGGCAACTCTGATTTACTCAGAGTTGCCGCGGTACATGGATGTGCCGCTATTTTCAATGATTGTAAATCATCGAAAATGAAGCAAAACAAAAATGACATTTCTTGTTTTGCTTGCTCTGATGCTCCAGGGACGAATTAATCAGAGCTTCCTTAAATTGATGGAGCGCATTATTCCGGTGTGGAGAAGCTTGCGCAATGGTCCAGCAACCATTGACGGAAAATCCGTACCTTGGGCAGGTCGAAAAAATGTGGCGGCGACACAAAATAATATGACCAGTCCGTTTTCACCACGGTTTTTATGGGCCTGGCCAGTCGCCCGGCTTCAATGTCACGTGCCGCCAGTGACCAGCGGCTCAGGGCGATACCCTGGCCCTGTTCTGCGGCCATCAGTATGCTCAGTGAGTCGTTCAGCAGAGGCCAGCGGCTTTCCCGTCCGCTTTCGCCCAGCACCCGGAACCAGGAATCCCAGACCTCACTCTCCACGAAAAACAGGTCATGACCCTGCAGGTCCTCAATGGAGTTTATCGGACCAATATCACGCAACATTTCCGGGCTACACACCGGCAATATCCAGTCATCCATCAGTTTCTGCGACTTCAATCCAGGCCATTTACCTGCTCCAAAACGGATGGCGGCATGAAAATCGGTCTGCTCGAAATTAACCAGGCCAGTGTCGGCATTGATGCGCAGGTCAATTTCCGCATGACCTTCATAAAAATCTGACAAGCGGGGCAGTATCCACTTTTGCAGCAGGGTGGGCATGGTGCTGATGTTCAACACGCCTGCGCTGCGGTCCATGCCGACCTTCAAGACTGCCTGACGCAGTTCGCTGAGGCCACGCTGAACGCCGGGTAGCAGCTTTTTACCCGCTTCAGTGAGTGTGATTTGTCGCCCTTTGCGATGAAACAAGGGTTGCTCGAGCCGCGCTTCCAGCAGGCGGATCTGTGAACTGACAGCAGCAGGGCTGACATTCAACTCTTCAGCTCCTTTGGCAAAGCTGAGATTGCGGGCCACAGCCTCAAAAGTACGCAGAGCATTTAGTGGAGTATTTGTCATGGAATTGAAATATTAAGGTTAAGAAAAAGTTAACTGACAGTGAGTTTATCCCGTTGGAATCTGAATGTACAGAAGCATAGACTGCGAACCTGAAAACAGCAATACAGAAATGTTTTCAGGTTGTTGAACATTGTGTTCAGCAATTGAACGAAGTAAGTCTGAAGCGCATGATTGCGCAGAAAGGAGAAAGTCTATGTTAACTAAATCTGTACTGGATAGCATCCAGAGAGCCGCCGGACTGGCGACTTTTACAGCCTCATCCGTCAATCCGGTATTAACAGCCAACAAGGCAGCCAATGCCCAGCGCTTTGATCAACACGCAGCCATGGCTCCCCGTAGCCGCCGCATGCGTCGCGCGCGTGACACATTCCGTGCCAACGGTGGTTGGACGGCACGGTTGTGGTGATGGATACATCTGCTGAGGATCAATGTGAAGATCAAAGTAACCCATCAAACTAAAGGGGCCCCAACCGGGCCCCTTTTTCATTCCCCCCCCCCCTAAAAATAGAATTTTCCAGGTAATTCCGGATTGACCACCCGCTGCGGCGCCGCCCGATGGATACGCGGTGGCCGATCCCGGCGGCAAGAGCCGC
>JANOGQ010000016.1:0-10667 GCA_031406105.1 Lysobacterales bacterium
GGCAATTGCCGAAGAAAGAAAATCAGGTGGGCAAATATCTCGATCCTGCCTCACACGGCAAGCCGGAAACGATGGGAATTTTCTACCAGGATTACTCCAATGCACAACCAAGCGAGTTGGCAGGTCCTCCACAAAATACCAGAACGACAGAAGGCCGGAATTTGGACAAACAAACCTATCAAAGTCAAAAAACAACTGCCGAAAACACCATACACATACTGCTTATGCAGCTGGCAAACATCAGTTTCATTGACTATCTCCTCGGGATGTCGGATCAATCAGTATGCCTGGGGCCAGAGAACCAATCCCGCTTTTTCAGGGAAGCAAGACTTACCTGAAAGTGCAATTGGTTCACTACCCCCCTGCCTGCTCTTTGCAGTGTAGATTGAATTTGTCGCTTGTTGAAAATGTTTTATCAGTGTCGCATGACCCAGATCTTTGCTTAAGCTAAGGAAGCTCTGATTAATTCGTCCCTGAAGCATCAGAGCACGCAAATCAAAAAATGTGATTTTTGTTCTGCCTCATTTTCAATGATTTACAATCATTAAAAATGGCGGCCAATCTTTATAAAAACTGGCCTTATGCCGCGGAAACTCTGAATAAATCAGAGTTGCCCTAAATCCATCGCCTGACTCTCTGACAGAATTGCTGGTATTGATCTCCATAAATGGCGTTCAGGAAGATCTCTTCTGCACGAATGAACTGATGCTGGATGATGGCGACAAACAGGGGGATCGGCAGCCAGGCTCCCAGGCTGCCCAATTTAATTGCCAATCCTCCCAAAATCAGAGCCATTCCCAGGTACATGGGATTGCGGGTGTAGCGATACACCCCGCCGGTCACCAAGGTGGTGGATTTACTGAAAGGCACTACGCCGGTTTTGGCTTTCTTGAAACCCCAAACGGCAATCAATGTCAGGATTAACCCGGGCACAAACAGCAGAAAAGACCACCCGCCGGCCAGAGGTTCATAAAACTGGAGCAGAGGAGCCCAGCGATGCAGTACAACCATGGTGATTAGCGCAAACAACAGCCAAAACGGCGGAAATATGCGCGGCTTCTTGAAGCCGAAACGACTCATGCGGCTTGAACTCATGGGAGTTTCTTGATTCTGTTGCGGGGCGTCGGTCATGGTTGATCTCTGGCGCAGTGTGCTGCTTGGGAAATCGGATGTTCTGCCTGTTTCCAGCTGTATCCCGCTTTGCTCAGGATACCGCGGAGTTTATCAATACTTTACTCTGCTGCAGGGCCTGCAGTCTGAAAAATCGTCGGGCATTAGCCGTGGTTTGCTGTGCAAGATACTCTGCGCTCTCGCCCCTGCATGCTGCCAGGGTAGCCGCAATCCAGGGCAGCCAACAGGGCTCATTGCGATGACTTTTAACCCGGGGGCGCAAATTGCGCGGCTTCAGGTAAGGGGCGTCGGATTCTATCATCAGCCGGTCTGCTGGTATGTCTGCCATCCAGGCTTGCATATGCGTGCCTCGCCGTTCATCGCAGATCCAGCCAGTGATTCCGATATGACAATCGAGCTCCAGGCATTCACGCATTTCTGCTTGCGTGCCGGTAAAGCAGTGCACAACCACCTCATTCAGCTGCTGCCGGAACTGGCGCAGGATGGCGATAAAGTCGCCATGGGCATCCCGCTGGTGCAGGAATAGCGGCAGGCCGTTATCTGCGGCAATTTGTAGCTGGTGCTCGAATGCATGCCGCTGATGATCGCGCGGTGAAAAATCCCGGAAGTAATCAAGGCCCGCTTCACCCACTGCTACCACCTCAGGTTGCTGACAGAGTTCGCGCAATACGGAGTCAGTCTCGTCGTTGAACTCGCTGGCCAGATGCGGATGAACTCCCGCCGTGGCGTTCAGGACTCCTGGATGGGCACGGGCTATATCCAGCGCGGCGATACTGCCATGCTCGCTCGCTCCTGTGACCATCAGCTGCACCACCCCGGCAGCGTGAGCCCTGGCGATCACTTCCTCGCGGTCAGCATCAAATGATTCGTGCCCAAGGTTGCAGCCTATGTCGATCAACTCCATGAACCGTCATTCCTGTGGGTTAGCGGCAGTATTCTGTGAGGCCTTATTGTAATGGAAAGATCAAGAGGCTTTGACTAGTGGCCTGTTACAGGTCACCAGACACTGCTTTGCAAGCCTGGCTGCAGCATTCAGAATAGCCGGATAGCCATCGTGAAGCCCTGTATGACCGTGAACTGGAATGCCTATTGGCGCCTGATGAGATTCGATCGACCGATCGGCATGCTGTTATTGTTGTGGCCGACCTGGTGGGCCTTGCTGCTTGCCGGACAAGGTCGCCCCTCGCTGCAGAACTGGGTGATTTTCACCCTCGGTGCAGCCATCATGCGGGCTGCTGGATGCGTGATGAATGATATTGCTGACCGCAACTTTGATCCACACGTGCAGCGTACCCGGTCCCGGCCCCTGGCCAATGGAGAATTGACGGTCAGGCAGGCACTGGTCTGCTTTTTCTTGTTGCTGCTGCTGGCATTCCTGCTGGTGCTGCAAACCAATCTTCTGACCATCAAGCTGGCCTTTGTGGGCCTTGCGCTGGCCGCCAGCTATCCGTTTTTCAAGCGCTACACACATTGGCCACAGGTGGCGCTGGGCTGCGCATTTGGTTGGGGCATACCTATGGCGTTTGCTGCGGAAACTCAATCCATTCCGTCTATGGCCTGGGCTTTGTTTGCCATCAACATGATTTGGGTGGTGATATACGACACGTTCTACGCCATGGTGGATCGTGAAGAGGATCTTAAAATCGGCGTGAAATCAACGGCCATCCTGTTCGGCCATTCAGACCATGCCATCATAACTGGCCTGATGGTCCTGATGGCCGGCGGCCTGCTGCTGCTGGGTTGGTGGGCGCAATGGAGCTGGCCTTACTTTTTGGCTGTGGGCCTGGTGGTTTTCCTGTTTGCCGTGCAAAGTCGCATGACCCGCGACCGCAATCCAGAGCATTGTTTCAAGGCCTTTCTGCAGAACAACTGGGTGGGCTGCAGCTTGTTTCTTGGTTTGTTGGGGCATTTTCTATAGTCCCCATATCTGTGATTTGCCTTTCAGTTTTTTGCTGCCGGCACACGGGCCGCAACCCAGACGCTGACTTTCCGCGCTCCTGCCTGTTTGAGCACCCTGGTGCATTCCTGCAAGGTGGCGCCGGTCGTCAGAACGTCATCGACCAGTGCCACATGGGCGCCGTGCAAAGGCAGACAGCGAAACGCATTGCGCAGATTTTTCAGCCGGGCTTTGCGATCCAGTCCGGACTGAGCGACAGTTGCCTGCACGCGCTTAAGTACATTTCGGTTCAAGGGAATTCTGCACTGCCGCTGGACCTCAAAGGCAATCAGCTCTGCCTGGTTGTAGGCCCGTTTCCAGCGCCGCAGAAAATGCAGGGGTACGGGCACCAGCAAATCCGGGAGCTGATCGAGGTGATCCGGGAGTTTGTCGGCCATGCGGGCCTTCACCGCCCTGGCCAATTCTTCTGCCAGCAGGCGCCCACAGGCCAGGTCCTTATGAAACTTGAATCGTCGTACCAGATGATCGACCGGATATTGGTAAATCAGCGCGGCTAAGGCATGATCCCAGCCTGGCGGATGGCGCAGGCAGTCGGCACAGATCTGGGCAGTGCCCCAGCTGCCTGGCAAACCACACTGGCGGCAGGCCGTGAGGTTGCGCGGTAAGTCACCTTCACAAGCCAGGCAGATCAGTCGATGCGGGCAGGATTGTCCGCAGAGCAGGCAGCATGAGGGCAATAAGTGCTCGAGCAGTTCTGCTTTTATACTGGCCCATGCAGCTACCATTCTGGCTTCAAACCTCATCCCGACCCCGTCCCGACCCCATCCCGGCCTCATCCCGACCTCATCCCGACATGGGTGCGGTTTCAGTCTGCTTGATCCGGCAGTTCCAGCCTGTAGGAAAACGCAGTGAATCCGTGTGGGAAATTGGTGCAATCGCGCAATAAGGCTTGGCCTGAATTCGTCCGAGCGGCAGAATGTACTAACAGCGTCGATACGGACCTGCAGAAACGCGATCGGAACATCCCAGCGCACTATGGACAGACAAAAAATTAGCCAAAGAACAATAAGCCAAGCCATGGAAACCAGCCAGCTGCGTGCCCTGTTTGAGCAACAGGCGGCCATTTATGATCAGCATGCAGCGCTGGAGCGTGAGGTAGCGGATCGCTTGCTGGAGCGGGTCAGTTTTCAGCGGCGGGAGCCAGGCCGGATCATCGATCTGGGCTGCGGCACGGGCTATTGTGCTGCCGCCCTGAAACGGCAATTTCGCAAAGCCGAAGTGCTGGCGGTGGATTTTGCTCTGCCCATGTGTCGCCTGAGCGCCAGGAAATCTACCTTTCTGCGTCCCTTGCGGGTGGTTTGTGCCAATGTCAGCAGCTTGCCCTTGGCCCATCGCAGTGCCGATCTGCTGGTGGCTAACCTGTCCTTGCAATGGGCAGTGGAACGGGCTGAGTTGTTCAACGGCCTGCGTCGCGTTTTGCGGCCGGGCGGCTTGCTGCTGCTCAGTTTGCCCGGAACCGATTCGCTGAAGGAGCTGAAGCAAGCCAGCCAAAGCGCTGGCCTGATGGATGCCATTGTCGATTTCCCGGATATGCATGACATAGGCGATGAGCTCCTGGCCGCCGGCTTTCGCGAGCCGGTCATGGATGCCGAGCTCATCACCCTGACTTATCCTTCCCAAACAGCGCTGATGAAGGAGTTCCAGGCTATAGGAGCTGGCAGTTATTGTCGTGATTTCAACGCTTTACAGGCCAAGTCCGGGGAAATCAGTACTGCCTACCCGCTTGATCCGGATTCTGCCAGTTGGCCCCTCAGCTGGGAAATCGTTTATGGCATGGCCTTCGGGCCAGAGGAAGGGCAGCCGGTTCGCGGCGGCGGCGTTGAAACAGCTACTTTTTCGGTAGAGGCCTTGCGTGGCTCGCGGCGCAAGCCATAGGGGTGGACAGCGGCAAGCAGCAGCGCGGTACCAGCCCACAAAAGCGCTCTTTGAAGAGGCATCTGTGCCGCTCATTTAGTCTTTGCGAATTCTCAAAAGCTGTACTATCATCACAGCGTGGCATAAAGGGGGTGTTTACAATTCTGTAACATTTAATCGAAAAAAATAGATTACGATTTGTTCGAGAATGTCGTTCCCCCTTACGGCGTTCTCGTTCCGAGACCGGTGTTCCCCTTGCATCGGGTCTCACGGAAGGGCCGACTTACCCCTTGTCGGCCCTTTCTCTTTTCAGGCTTCGGAAAATCGATACTTTCCCGACTGGTTCAATACCGTCAACCCAGCTTGAGGCAGGTTAAGCCAGATGCGGCCGTGCCAGGTAATCGCGTGTCTGCATCTCAACCAGGCGGCTGCGGGTGCGCTCGAATTCAAATGCCAGCCGTTGGCCCAGATACAGTTCTTCCACTGATACTTCGGCTGACAGCAGCAACTTGACGCCACGATCATAGAATTCATCGATCATGATGACGAATCGGCGTGCCAGATCGCTGTCCTGTTCGGTCATTTGTGGCACATTGGAAATCAGGATGGTGTTGAAGGCGCGGGCGATTTCTATGTAATCGATACTGCCGCGAGGCTTGCCGCATAACTCTTCAAACTCCAGCCAGGCTATTCCATCTCCTCGCCTCAGGGCGTGGAAGGGTCGGTCGTTGATTTCCACTTCCCGCTTCAATTCCGTACCTGCCGTCATACGGCCAAAACTGGACGTAAGGTTGGACTCCGCCTGGGCATCCAGCGGCCAATGATAAATTTCAGATTGCTCCAGTATGCGCAGCCGGAAATCCAGCTCACCCGCCAGGTGTATTACCCGGGTGTGCTTCTCCAGCATTTCGATGGCGGGCAGAAATTTGGCGCGCTGCAATCCGTCACGATACAGCTCCCTGGGTGCCAGGTTGGAAGTCGTGACCAGCGTCACATCGTTTTGAAAAAAGGCTTTGAGCAGGCCAGACAGCAGCATGGCATCGGCATTGTCGCTGACGACAAATTCATCCAGGCACAATACCCGGCAGCTCTGCGACCATTTGCGGGCAATGGTGACCAGCGGATCACGCTGGTTCTTCAATTCATTGAGCGAGCTATGAATACGCCGCATGAAACGATGAAAGTGGATGCGCTGTTTTTGTTCGCTTTGCAGACAGTTGTAGAACAGGTCCATCAACCAGGTTTTGCCGCGACCAACGCCTCCCCAGATATAAAGACCTCGCGGGCCTCTTGCTTGACGCCAGGGCAGGTTCAACCAGTAAGGTTTTTCAGGGGCACTCTGCAATTCCTGCCACAGCTGATCAAAGGCCAGCGCCAGCTGGTATTGTTGCGGATCAGGGAGTACTTCCCCTGCGTCGAGTAGCTGTTGGTATTTGACCAGTGGCGAAAGTGGCATCAACAAGCAGGGTCAGTCTGGCTTTAGCGGCTCGGGCAGTTGATTGCGTACACCATTCTTCAACAGGCCACGCAGATCCATCAGGCGACGGTGGAAAAAGTGCCCCGCCTGATGCATGACAACCAGATCGGGAGCTGGCTTGATGCGATTGGCATAAAGCCGCACTGCATCCACCGAAACCACATCATCTTCATCACCTTGCACGATCAGCCAGGGGCATTCCGGACGGGGCAGGCTACCGAACTCGTAATGATCTACCGGAGGGGCAATGCTGATCAACTGGCCCAGTTTCAGATTCAAGGCAGCCCGGGCAGAGACGTAGGCACCAAACGAAAAGCCACCCAGCCATAGCTCATCATCCGGCCGGGTTCGCCGGACCCATTCAACCACGGCAAAAAGGTCATCGGTTTCGCCATAGCCATCATCGAAACTGCCTGTGCTTGCGCCCACTCCACGGAAATTGAAGCGCACTGTGCGCACCCCCAGTTCGCGCATGGAGCGTTCCAGCACGGTCACCACTTTATTGTGCATGGTGCCGCCATGTTGCGGATGCGGATGGCAAAGCACCATGGTTACTGGTCGCTCGTGGGCAGCATCCGGCAGGTCTACCGCGCACTCCAGGGCACCCGCCGGCCCCATCAGCAGGAACTCGCTGCGCTCGGCGGGAAAAACTTGGGGTGAATTGATCTTGCTTGTCATTACCGACCTGTAAGCAATGTGAAGGCGCATGATACCGCAGCGGCCAACCCGTGGGCCACCTGTGCGGGTTTACCTTAGACTAAACCCGTAATGTCCATCGGAAGACACGCTCCAGTAGCATGAATCTGCTATCGTGCAGCCCATGAATTTTCTGGCTCACCTCTGGCTCGCTGACGGCGATGATGGCTTGCGGCTGGGTGCCATGCTGGGCGACTTTGTCCATGGCAGTATGGATACCAGCGAATTGCCGGCTGCAGCACGGCGAGGCGTGCAATTGCACCGATTTATTGATCAGTATATGGACGCTTTGCCCGCAATGGCTGCGCTGCGCCAGCGCTTCAAGCCGCCGTTTCGCCGCTATGCCGGCATCATCATCGATATGGCCTTCGATCACCAGCTGGCCATGCGCTGGAGTGAATTTTCGGCGATTCCACTGCAGCAATTCGACTCCGAAGTGCGCCAGCTACTGGCGCGGTACGATGATTTGCTGCCTTCAGATCTTAAGAGCTTTATGCGCTATGCAGAGCGGCGCGGTCTGTTTGCGGCCTACCAGCGAAAGGAAGAAATTCTGCTCAGTCTCACTGGATTGGGTGGCCGCTTGTCGCGCGCCAATCCCTTGCACCGGGTAGATGAAATCTGGGACGAACTTGATGATGATTTCAGGCGCGGATTTTCGCAGATATTTCCGCAGGTTCAAACCGCTGTCAGCGACTGGATCGCGGCCAGTTCGGATCGCCGGGATAATGCCTGATTCAGAGGCTGAATCAGCTGACATACTGGGCCACCAGGCCGGGTCTACTTGATCGGTCTACCAGGCCATCTACTGCGCCGACCTGCTACTACACCGGGCTACCACACCGGACTACTATACCGGGCTACTACACCGGGCTGCCACGGCGGGCCTCAGCCCGATGTGGCAGTGAACCATTTACTGCAGCATGAATTCAACGGTTGCGCGGATTTGTTCGTCGCTGAGATCGGGTCTGCCACCGCGTGGGGGCATCACATTTAGCCCATTGATGACACTGTTTGTCAGGCCATCGAGGCCCTTATCAGCAAACCGTTGGGCAAGCAGATCTGAGCCGATCTGAGGCGCACCGGCGACTCCGGCAGCGTGGCAAGCCATGCAAACCGTGTTGTAAACCTGGCTGCCATCCACCGCTGCTGCTTCGGCCGGAACCGCTGCGGCTTGTGTTTCAGCCTGAGCGACCGCCAGTGCCGCTTGCCCGTCTGAGCCTGAACGCACACCGGCAACGGGTGCAACACGCTCTTCCGCGAAGCGCACCTGGCTGGGATTGGCGTCAGTAGTGGGTTCGCCACGCAGGCTGAGGGCCAAGATGATGATGACGCCAGTGAAAGCCATCAGGCCAATGATGATGCCGCTAAACCTGCGGATAAACGCGCTATCGTCTTTCTGATTCATGCAAAACCTCTGAAAACCTGATCCTGACAATGCCTGGCAACCATGATGGCAACCACAGCCAAACGACCGGCGGCTAGTATAGCCGCTGGCCGAAGGCATCGGAAGCCAGGTTTGGGTGGATAAGTGGACGTGTGGATTTTGTTGCGCTGGCCCATCCCTTCGCCGTGCTACTCCCGCTTTGACTGCTAGTTACTATTCCCCTTGAAAATCGCTAAACTACGCGCCCATCGCCAGCACCATGAATGTTGTTCCTAAATTAACGCTGCGGATATCCGGGATCCAGATCAACTAAAGACCAACAATTTAGATAGAATCACAGAATGCGCCCGTAGCTCAGCTGGATAGAGTACTGCCCTCCGAAGGCAGGGGTCGTGAGTTCGAATCTCGCCGGGCGCGCCAATTAAAAACAAAGACTTACGATGTTTTTTGGTAAGTCTTTTTTCTTTCAGAAATCATGCAAGTCACTCGCAAGTCACAAGGTTAATTCCTTGTTGGATAAAATGCTGGCAAATAACAAGACTGCAAAGCCCCACCCTTCCAGGCATTTGCGTTAGCGGTTGATTGTCCGGCAGGGGTTTTGCCGGGGCATCCAGACCCACCCCCGGCATTGACTTTGAAAACGCTGATGAATTGTTGTACTTACACCCCGACAAAATTTTTATTTTTTTCTGTAGATCAGTAGGTGCAGCAGCGTTTCGGCGGCCCAGGCTTGCAGCATTTATCCGGTTACGGTGGATTTACTCTTCCGCTTCTGACCAGTAAGCAGCTATTTGGTAAGTCAATTGTTTAGGGTCGTATATAGCTGGAATCGGCCAGGAGCGGACCTTCCTAATTGGTTCTGACAAGATGAATAGCGCGTTTACTCTGGCACTTGACTCTGACCCCACAATTCCACCCCACAATTCCCAAGGTCATTATTTATCCCGGCCCCAGCCCTTAATTCCTGATTCTCTGCTCGTACACGATTGGCCGCGCGTAAGCTGCCGATGCTCAAACGCCTGCGCTACAATGACCATCGCGCTCTGTACCTGGCGCATGGCAGAGGCCGTCCACTCAAGGCCGTGGGGAGACGAACACTTGCAGCGCTGGTTCAGGGAGATCAAGCGCCGACGCGTGATGCGCGTAGCCGCCATTTACGTCGCCGCTGCGTGGGCGATCATGCAGGCCTCGGACATCATACTACCGTCGCTCGGTCTGCCTGAAACGGCGATACGCTTCGTGTTGCTGGCGCTTACTCTGGGACTGCCTATCGCATTGGTGTTCGGTTGGCTTTACGACCTCACGAGCGATGGAATCCGCCGCACGGCCTCGGCAAGCGAGGCCGAATTGCAGGCAAACGCCACCCTGGGCCGGGTTGATTACGTCGTGTTGCTGGCCCTGTTCGGGTTCATGATCGCCATCGTATTCAACGTGGGTCGAACACTGTTCGACGTATCCCAAAGCGGGAGTGCCGAGTCGCCCATGTCCGCGCCTCAGGCACCCTTGAATTCGGTGGCGGTCCTGCCCTTCACGATCACAAGAGGCAGCGACGACCAGCGTCACCTTGGTGAAGGACTGGCCGAGGACGTCCTGAATCGCCTCGCGACGCATCGCGAGTTGCAAGTACTCGGACGCACGTCCTCATTTGCCTTTGCCCAGACCGATAGTCCGCCGCGCGAGCTCGCAGAGCTGCTTGGCGTGCGCTACCTGTTGCAGGCCACCCTTGAGATCATCGATGGCAAGGCGCAAGTACAAGCCAATCTCCTGGACGAAAAAGGATTCCAGATTTGGGCAAGCGATTTCACCCAACCGCTGTCCGCGATCTCTACCCTCGAGTCCGGAATTGCCGATGCGGTGGCTGCAGCGATCCGGGGTCCAGAGCCGGCAACTTCACGGAGCGCTGAAGACCCGCGCGGCACACGGAATCCACGCGCATGGCAGTCCTACCTGCTCGCACGGGAGTTCATGCACAAGCGTCCACCGGGCTGGTCGAAATCCGCATTGCAGCAACTGGAAACTTCCGTAGAAACCGACCCCGGGTTTGCCGAGGCGCAGGCGGCCTACGCGGTCACGCTGGCGCTGTCCGCATCCAACAGCGTGGATCGGCGCGAGCTATTCGACCGGGCAGCGTCTGCCGCGAATCGCGCCCAGGCCATAGCACCGGATTC
>JANOGQ010000161.1:0-2259 GCA_031406105.1 Lysobacterales bacterium
CTGCCGAGCCCGGTTTGGCAGGCGCTGAGGGTGACGAGTTCGGCATCGAGCTGCATGCCGAGAATCTCATGCAGCTCCAGAAATCCGTCGTAGCTTGCGTCGGCATCGAGTTCCAGGCCGGACAGCAGGGGGTTGAGCTTGTTGAAATAGCCGTGGGTGGCGAGGTGGAGCACGTCGTAATCGCCGGCCACTTCCTTGAATAGCGTCTCGGTGGACAGTTCACCCTCCAACAATCTTGAATCCGGATCGATCAGGCCGAACACCGCGTTGGCTTCGGTGGTCGCATGCTGCAGGCGGCTGCGGGCAGGAGCCATGGCCAGCAAGGTTTGGCGGTCGTGCCGTGGTTGCCGGTTTTCCAGCAAGGCGGCGGCGGTGGGCAGGTAGGCCAACGTGAAGTCTTCCAGCATCAGCCGGCCGCCATTTTCACCCGTGGGCAGCAGTGCAAACGGCAGGTAGTTCAGGATGCCGTGCGGAACCACATAGAGGTGCTGAAGGTTTTCCAGCGCACCGGCCTTGTTCAGCGGCCCAATCAGGACTTCGGCCAGGCTGGCCGCGGGCCGACGCCAACCATCACCCTCCGGATGCCGAATCAGGTCGCGCAGCAGTTCGACCCGGCTGTGCAAGCGTTCCCTGCCCATGTTGCCGGTGAGGGCCACAATCGCTTCACGGGTCAGCACAAAGATCATGACTTCGCCCTCGCCCACCACGTATTCCAACAAGCCTTCTCCAGCCTGCAGCTGCTGCCGGACTTCCTCGTTGGCCGGTGCTCTGGTGCTGCGCCCGGCCGGTTGCATGCGGTGGCGATCGTCGAGCAAAACTTCATAAGCGCGCTCTGCTGCGAGCAACTCTTCGCTGTACACACTAAGCGCTGGCTGGCGCCGCTCGCTGGCGGGCATGGCGTTTTCTTCGCTGATGACTTTGCGCAGCTGGCGAATGCGTTCACGCAGCTCGATCTCGTCGGCCTCACCGCTACCTGCCGCTCCGGCTTCGAGTGTGTCCCGTTCCACCAGGTCGCGATAGCTGCGTGCGCGCAATCGTTCCGCCGTGGAAAAAGCGTTCTCCGCCTGGCCGGCGGACATCTGCAGGCGCACCAGGTCGGCATACACCTGGAACTTGTCCTGCAGGTAACCGGTGCGGAAGCGTTGCTCTTCCAGCCGGTCACGAACGCCCTCAATCAGTTCAACCGCAAGCTGCAGTTCGGCGATGGCCGCTGGAACCTTATCCTGATCCGCCAGCGCCAGGCCTGTTCCGTAATGCATGCGCCAGGCCAGTTCCGGGTCAATAATCTCCGGTAAGGTTTTGAGCGCAGTCGTATAGTGCGCGATGGCTGCATCAGCAGCGCCTTGCAGGCGGCTGATCTCGCCTAAGACATAACCCGCTTCGGCCACGGCGTAGAGGGCACCCAGTCCTGTGGCAATGTCCAGCGCTTCCTGGGCTTCCCGTTGTGCGTCCTCGTAACGGCCTTGTTCGAGGTGCAGCCCGCTCAGCCGCAGCAGGCTTTCGGCGACCAGATTCATTTCACCGGCTTCCTGGGCTCGCTGCCAGGCTTGCCGGTAGAGCGCATCGGCTTCTTCCCGACCTTGCCTTCGCACCTGCAAGTCACCGAGCGCGAGGAGATTGATGGTGATGGCGCGCGCCAACCCAATCTCGCGCGACCTGGCCATTGAACTCTGAAAGCTGGCTTCTGCAGAGGCTGGATCGCCGAGAGCAAGGTACAACAGGCCAAGGTCGTGCAGGGCTTCCACCGCCTCGGTTGGCGTACCGATTTCCTCGTACAGTTCCACGGCTTTTCGATGCAAAGCCAGCCCCTGTTCGTACTTGCCCTGGCGAATCAGCGCATTGGCTTTGCCGCGCATCCAGAAAGCCACGTCCTGGCGCATACCGGCCTCATCCGCCAGTTCGATCGCCCGATCGAAATGCTGCAAGGCGCCGGAGGTATCACCCAGGCCCAACTGGCTGAGGGCAATGTTGCCGTGGTCCTGGCTCAGCGAGGTGGTCGATTCCAGCGATTCACTGATGGCCAGGGCCTGCTGATACTGCTCCAGCGCTTCACGGTAGTGGCCGAGCAACAGGTGGACGCCGCCGATATTGCCCAGCGTGTCGCCCTCGCCTCTGGCAAAATCCTGCCCGGCGTAGAGCGCCAGCACTTGCCGGTACTGGCCCAGAGAAGTGCGATATTCACCCTGCTCATCACGCACCAGCGCGGCGTTGTTCAGAATCGCGCCCTGCATGCGGCGGTCACCGAGTTCGTCGGCGATC
>JANOGQ010000259.1:0-2779 GCA_031406105.1 Lysobacterales bacterium
ACCGCAACAGTCACGAAATACGTTTGCAATCATCTCCGGATGGCAGTTTCCGCTGGGTCGCCGGTTTGTTCTATCAGAGGCAGGAACATCTGTTCGACCTGCAATGGGTGGTTCCCGATTTGAACCCGGCTCAATCCGTGGTCCAAAACGGTGTCACCGTCTGGCAAACCCACCAGCAGCGTGTCGACAAGGATGCAGCTGTTTTTGGTGAAACCTACATTGACTTCGCAGAAAACTTCACCCTGACCTTGGGTGCTCGTTACTTCGAATACGACAATTCCTTGTTCGGCTTCAACGGTCCTGTTAGCCGTTGCACCGGGTTCACTGATGAAAATGGTAATTTTGTCCCAGATCGCGTCAACGGCACTCCCCAATTTCCCTGCTTCAATACCGGCGTCCTGGATGATGTTTCTGAGGGTGATGACGTGGCAGGCAAAGTCAGCCTGGAGTGGCGCGTAACCGATGACAAGATGGTTTACTTAACCTGGTCTGAGGGCTTTCGGGCCGGTGGCGTAAACCGCGCCGTTGTGCCAGGCATTCCCAAATACCAGCCCGACTTCGTGGAAAACTATGAAATTGGCTGGAAAACGGAATGGGCGGGTGGCACAGTCCGGTTCAACGGTGCGGCTTACATCGTTGACTGGAATGACTTCCAATACGGGTTCCTGGATTTCACCGTTTCTAACCTGACGATTATCCAGAACGTAGGTGATGCGCAGACCAAGGGGGTGGAGTGGGATCTGGATTGGGCGGCAACGGAAAACCTGTTGTTGTCGCTGGCAGGTTCCTATAATGATGCCACCCTGCAAGAGTCCTTCTGGCGCAGCGATCAAGATCGTATCGACGGGCTGCCACCCGATGCACCTGAAGGCACCCCCATGCCCTTTGTCCCGGAACTGCAATACACGTTTGTAGGGCGTTATACCTTCGATGTGGCGGCTATGCCCATGTTTGCACAAGCGGCTTGGTCCTATCGGGACGGATCCTGGAATGACCTGGAAGAATCCAATACTCGGCGGGCGCGCATGGGTTCATACGGAGTATTGAATCTGTCTACGGGGCTGGAGCGTGATAACTGGTCACTGGCCTTTTACGCCAACAACATCACGGATGAACATGGCCTGATCAGTATTGGTGATCCGGGCTACGACAGCCCCAGCGGCCTGGACTTTGACAACAATTACATCCGTCCACGCAGCTATGGCATACGCTGGGCACAGCGCTTTTGACAGGCTGTAGCTTTTGAAGTCAAGAAAAAGCCCGCAATTGCGGGCTTTTTTTATAGATTTCCGGAGTCATGCCAGCACCGGCCGGGCTACTTCTTGCGTTGCTCAAAGGGCTTTTTGTCCTTGGTTCCAGGCTTCTTGTCTTTGGCTCTGGGCTTCTTGTCCCTGGCTCTGGGTTTTTCGTCCGTCAAGGCGATATCCAGACGCTTGCCACAAACTTTCACCCCCTTCAGGCCTTCCAGAATCTCCTTGGGCATGCCGGCCGGCAGATCCACCAGGCAATAGGTATTCTCCATGGAAATATTACCGATGTGCTGGCCATCCAGTCCTGCTTCGTTGGTAATGGCTCCAACGATATTCCCCGGTTTGACTCCATCCTTAAGGCCTACGGCGATACGATAGGTTTGCATGCCGCCGAACAGCTTGGGCTTGCCGCCTTGCTCATGGCTCTTTTTGCCTTTGCTGCTGCTATCACGTTCTCCGCGTTCTGCCCGCTCCGCACGCGGCTCTCGTTCACGTGCTTGCTCGCGCTCACGGGAGAATTTTGCCGGAGCATCCGGCTTTAACAACAAGGGTGTATCACCCAGGGTCATTTTTGCCAGCGCCGCTGCGATGGCGATGGCGGGAATGTCATGTTCACGCTGATACTGCTCCAGCAGGTGCTGCATGAACTCCCACTCGCCTTTGGCCAGTGTGTCAGTGATGGACTGCTTGAAGTCGGCAATGCGCTTGTTATTGACCCGCTCGGTTGAAGGCAATTCCAGCTCGGCAATTTCCTGGCGGGTAGCCTGCTCGATGGTGCGTAACATGCGCCGCTCACGAGGCGCAACAAACAATATGGCTTCACCGCTACGCCCTGCCCGACCGGTGCGTCCGATGCGATGAATATAAGCTTCGGTGTCGTGCGGAATATCGTAATTAAGCACGTGGCTGATGCGGTCAACGTCCAGGCCGCGGGCTGCCACATCGGTGGCTACCAGCAGGTCCAGCTTGCCATTTTTCAGTTGGGTAATTTTGCGCTCGCGATCTTTCTGCGCCATATCGCCATTCAGGGCTTCTGCGGCAAAACCGCGGGCCTGCAGTTTTTCTGCCAATTCTGTTGTGGCAATGCGGGTACGCACGAAAATCAGCATGGCATCGAAAGGCTCGACTTCGAGGATGCGGGTGAGCGCGTCCAGCTTATGCATACCACTGACCTGCCAGAAGCGCTGGCGTATGGTAGCGGCGGTTGCCGTCTTGGTCTTGATGGCAATTTCGCTGGGATCCTGCAGGTGCTTACGGGCAATCTTCTGGATTTCCGGCGGCAGGGTGGCGGAGAACAGAGCAATCTGCCTGCCGGGAGGAGTCTGTTCCAGAACCCATTGCACATCGTCGATAAAACCCATGCGCAGCATTTCGTCGGCTTCATCCAGCACCAATGCCTTCAAATCGCCCAATTTGAGCGTGCCCTTACGCATGTGATCCATTACCCGGCCCGGTGTACCTACCACCACGTGCACACCTCGCTTCAGCTGCCGGATTTGACCGGCATACTCCTGGCCGCCATAGATGGG
>JANOGQ010000282.1:0-3212 GCA_031406105.1 Lysobacterales bacterium
CACCACGAACAATGGCCGTGTGAGAATGTTCCTCCCTATGAATACCGTGTTGCAGCTATATGGCCAAGCATAAAGATACTGAAAAAACGAAAGGCGAAGACAAGGTGCTTCGGTCATGGCTTCACGAATGCGGTGACACATGAACCACGCCGTAGGAAACCCAAGCTCAGCGTCAGGTATTTCAATCCACAAGCGGGGTTTCAATCCCAAAGCTGGGTCGAAACCCAGGACAAAAAAAAGATCGGCTATTGGCCGATCTTTGATTTTGCTGCAGCACTCCACACCCGGCCTGATCGCCAGGCCTCGGTCACTTCATTATCTGGTAAAAACTGCCGGGCTTGCGCCCTGGCAGGTAATTACTCTATAACGCTCTGCTCGCAGATCTGATCGCCACAAAGCTGGATGGCAAATTCAGTGCCACGCACACCCATCAACGCGACAGGAGTTTTCAGCTTGTAGTTTTCCGGATTGCTTTTGGCCATGGCGCCGGTGATTACGCGCAAGCCGCCAGATACCAGGCTCAGAGTTGCTTTGTCGCCAGAGTTGCCGTTGTAGACGTAGTCTTCGATAACCAGCTCTGAATCAGGCTTGATGGTTACCTTGGCGCCGTCCAGGAACTGCACGACTGCAAAGCTTTTCGGCCCGGTCATGATCTGATCTTCAACGAAAATTTCATCGCCCTGCTTCAGTTCGCGTGAATCTGCTGAACCCGTAGCGATTACCGTTCCACGAGAGGCAACTACAAGACCTTTGGCTTCAGCTGCAAATACTTCGCTTGCGAAGCCGCTGACGCCCAGAACAAGTACTACCAGATATTTGCTGCATTTATTCATGATTGCTCTAACCCTTTTTGGTGACGCCGTTTGCCTGAACTTCCAACTACAGATTCTTGAAACACATAAACTCGGGGGGAATTCGCAATAATTTTTGCTTCATCCAATTTTGAATCAACCCCAGACAAGCGGGGCATTGCTCACAGTAATGCCAGTAACCTGGCTGATCCCCATAGTCCGATGGCGCGAGATCATCCATCAGATTTGGCTAATAGTAGCACACTAAACGCTTAAATCCATTCCAATTTTCAATTGAACGGCTACCGTTTACCCACCCAGAGCTACCATTCGCCAGCTTATTTGGTTTTATAGACAAACACGCCATCCCATTCGTCTCCGGGAGGATCCTGGCGGAATATTTCCAAACGCTCCAGATAAAGCTTGAACACGAAACTGTCTGGCTCGATAAGCAGCAGTTCTTTAAGGATTTTTTCAGCCTCATCCCATTTCTGTTCACGGTAGTATCGCAAGGCATTTTCGAATAGACGCGCGTCTTCAATCACTTGTGCCTGCAGCTGATCTTTCATGCCCAGCGGTTCGTAAACGGTAACCGGCTCAGCCTTGCCCTTTACCCGTACCCGGTCCAACTCGCGATAGAAAAACTCCGGAGCTGCCCAGCGGGTGAACTCGCTCACTAAAAAGCCTACACCATAGTTTTTAGTCAGGGCCTCCAGGCGCGAACCCAGGTTTACGGAATCACCCATCACAGTGTAGGCCTGACGGAATTCGGAACCCATGTTACCCACACTCATGGGGCCGCTATTGATGCCAATGCCGATGGAGATATGCGGCCAGCCTTTTTTGCTGAACTCCTCGTTCAGGGAGACCAATGCAGCCTGCATATCCATACCAGCACCCACCGCCCGGGCAGCATGGTGAGAATCGCGCAAAGGTGCTCCCCAGAAAGCCATGATGGCATCACCGATGTATTTATCAATGGTGCCTTTGGTGTGGTGGACGATGCGCGTCATGGGCGTGAGGTACTGATTGATCAGATCGGATAACTCAGCTGCATCCAGCCCTTCTGAAATCGAAGTAAAATCACGAATATCGCTGAACAATACACTCAGCTCCAGCTTCTGGCTGGCCAGCGAATAATTTTCCGGATCGCGGCTCATTTCCTTCACCAGGTCGGGCGGTACGTACTGCCCGAACAGGCTGTCCATGTGGGTACGGGTGCGGGTTTCGAACAAATAGCCGAACACCATGTTGAGTGTGTAGATGCCGATCAGTGTCAGCAACGTAACCGCCAGGGGGAGGATGTGCAGTTGCACACTCCACATGTACAGGTTCACCGCAAGCGCCAGTGCCATCAGGCCAAAAAATGCCAGGGTTGCGATAATGGGTGAAAGTATCGGCAGGACAAATGAAGTCAACAATCCGAAGCCAATGACGGCCAACATTTCAGCGGCACTGGTGTAAGCCGGCTCCCAGCGAAACTTGCCATCCAGAATGCCACTGATGATGTTCGCGTGTACCTCAACTCCGGGATAAATGGAGCCAAAAGGGGTGGATCGGATATCCTCCATGCCCGGTGCCGTTGCACCTACGAGTGCAATAGTGCCCTTGAGATATTCAGGATTTTCCACCGTGCCTTCAATAACATCCGATGCAGAAACGTAGGGAAAACTGCCACGCGGCCCTCGATAGGGCACCAGTACCCCGCCCTGCGGATCAATGGGAATCTGTTTACCAGCCAGTTCCAGGCCTTCAAGCGGTGGATAGTCACCCATCCAGCTGGACGCATCCACGAACACAGGTAACACGATCTCATTCATGTAGGCAGCAGCTGTCGCCAGTGAAAGCGCCTCGTAGGCACTGAATTCATACTCGTGCAGCAACGGCGCGCGACGCACGACGCCGTCTTCGTCGATCAGAGGGTTATTGATGAATCCTGCGCTGTAGGTCGCAGCCATCAATTCCGGACGGTTGGAACTGTACCCTTTGCCACGGGGGAGGAATATGGTATCGGCCATGGACTCATGAAAATCGAAAGACGCCAGGGGCAAGTCGCCCGTCTCGTAAGCGGTGGCCTCATTGGTATCAAAGAAATAGCCCAGAACATTGGGCCCTGCGGCCAAAGCCTCTGCAAAAATCAGGTCACGGTCCAGTTGCGGTTCAAGCTCGGCCAAGGTGGCCATAAAGGCGTCGTCACCTTGTTCTTCTGCCAGGCGGTGCAAGCGATCGATATCAGCACTTTCATCACGCTCGGCAAACAACATATCCCAACCGATAACCACTACTCCATAGGCAAACAGGTTGTTCACCAGGAGTGCCAGTTTGTCGCGCGTCCAGGGCCAATGCCCCTGTTTCTGCAAACTGGCTTCATCCACAGCAACGATGAGTATCCGTTCATCCTTGCCGCCAGGTGCTGTCAGG
>JANOGQ010000330.1:0-12200 GCA_031406105.1 Lysobacterales bacterium
GACAGAATGAAGACCAATCCTCGGGATTGGCGAATTGAGAGTTTGATGTCGATTGCGGAGGCTCATGGCTTGGCGTGCCGACAACCGGGTGGTAGTCACGTCATATTCCGCCATCCCGATGGCGCGATGCTTAGCGTGCCGGCGCATCGGCCAAGCAAGCCGATTTATGTGAGGAAGTTTGTTCGCCTTATCGAAGATGGAGTTGCTGAATGAAGATGCCTCGAATCGAATACCCATTTGAAATTCGTCCGTTGTCGAAGGATGAGGGGGGCGGATACGCGATTACATTTCCAGATCTTCCCGGCTGCCGCTCGGACGGCGCCACGCCGGAAGAGGCCATAAAGAATGGCCGGGATGCATTGCAATCCTGGCTTGCTGTGGCAAGCGAGTTCGGCGACACGATTCCTGGGCCTTTTGCCACTGTCAGCGGGCGCTTCGTGCAGCGAGTTCCTCGATCATTACATGCACAGCTCATCGCTCAGGCCAAGGTGGAAGGTGTTTCGCTCAATACCCTGATTGTATCGCTGGTGTCTCAGGGTCTTGGGCACCGGATCGAGGCACCGACTGCATCCCGTCGCCTAACTAAACGCTCGACCGGACGCGTGTCGAAGAACACGCGCCGGTCAGCGTAGACGTTGGGCATCGCAATCAATCACACACAAGGATGGGCATGAAACTGCATTCGAAGGCCCTACTAAAAGCGCTGGTCGTTCTCATCTGCGCCGCGCCGCAAGCAGTGCATGCTCAGGTTCCACAGGCGACGGGCGTGATCTTCGAGAATGTCCGCATTTTCAGCGGCACGTCCGAACGGCTTTCGGAGCCTTCGCATGTTTTGGTGGTGGGCAATGTCATCAAAACGATTTCCAGCGCTCCCATTGCAGCGCCGCCTGAAACGGCGGTGAAGCGCATTGAAGGGGGCGGGCGCACGCTCATGCCCGGGCTGATCGATGCCCACACCCACATTATGTTCGCGACTGTGCCGCAGGTGGTGGTGCTCACGAGCGACATCGGTTTCATCAATGTAGCTGCCGTCAATGCTGCAAATGAGATGTTGATGCGGGGCTTCACCAGCATCCGCGACCTGGGTGGGCCCGTGTTCGGACTGAAGCACGGCATCGACATGGGGTTGGTTCCGGGGCCACGGATCTGGCCAGCGGGTGCATTCATCTCGCAGACCGGCGGCCATGGCGACTTTCGGCTGCCGAATGAACTGCCGGCGCCGCCAGACAGCTTCACCTTCAGCGAGCGCGTCGGTGCCGCGGCGATCGCCGACAGTGCCGACATGGTGCGGCAGCGGACGCGCGAACAGCTGGCGCTGGGCGCGTCGCAGATCAAGCTGATGGCCGGTGGCGGCGTTGCGTCGAGCTATGACCCGCTCGATGTCACGCAATACACCGTCGCCGAGCTCCGCGCAGCAGTCGAGGCAGCGGAGAACTGGGGCACCTATGTCACGGTGCATGCCTATACGCCGCGCGCCGTTCGTCAGGCGATCGAGGCAGGGGTCAAATGCATCGACCATGGCCAGCTCCTCGACGAGCCGACCGCGAAGCTGATGGCTGAAAAGGGCATTTGGTGGAGCCTGCAACCGTTTCTCGACGACCAGCCGTCAGCGTTTCCGGAAGGCTCGCCGAACCGAAAGAAGCAGCTGGAAATGTTCGGCGGCACCGACACCGCCTACGCTTTGGCCAGGAAGTTCAAGATCAAGACAGCGTGGGGAACCGACACGCTTTTCAACGCCGAGAACGCGGCGCAGCAGGGGGCGCAGCTCGCAAAAATGGTTCGTTGGTACACGCCGGCCGAGGTGCTGAAGATGGCAACTGCGAACAATGCCGATCTGCTCGCCTTGTCCGGATTGCGCAGCCCCTATGCTGGCAGCCTTGGCGTCGTCCAGGAGGGTGCCCTGGCCGACCTGCTGCTGGTGGACGGCGACCCGATCGCGAACATCAGGCTGATCGAGGATCCCGCCAAGAACTTCCTTGTGATCATGAAGGACGGGAAGATCTACAAGAATGTCCACAAGTGATTCGACTATGCCCAACCAACGGTTGCAGCGGACGGCGCCTAAGCGCCGCCGCTGGGCACGAACGTTCGGCGGCACGTTAACAATCATGCAACCGGAGCTTCCAATGCGAAACGTCATGCTTTGTCTGGGCTTTGCTTTGATGCTGAGCTCTTGCGCCGACACTGCCGCGACGGCAGCCACCGATCCCGCAGATGGCATGCAAGCCCTCAAGGCCGCCGACGCTGCACTGCAAAAAGCGGTCGTGGACAAAAATCTCGAGGGGATCGTCACGTTCTACACTGAAGATGCAGTTCTGTTGCCCACGGCGAACCCAATTGTGGTCGGCAGACCTGCAATCCGTGAGGAGTGGCAACACATACTGAGCATTCCCAACTTCCAGAACAAATCTTCCCTCACCCAGATTGACGTAGCCACCGGCAAGGACATGGCGTACAGCACGGGCACATACTTGGCCACGATGCTCGGCGAAGATGGAAAGCCCGTCACGGAGCCGGGCAAGTGGCTGTCTGTGTGGAAGAAGCAAGCTGATGGCTCTTGGCGCATAGTCGTAGACACGTACAACACGGACATTCCGCCGCCGGATCACAAGTAGGTGCCGCATAACAGATCATTAAACTCGTCCGTCTCGTCGCTTTGTTCCTCGCCGGCCGCGGCTCTCGGGGCAGCCTTTAATCAGCTTGCTTTGGGTATTGCCATCGGCACGGCATTTGGCGCTTCGATTGATGTTTTCTCTCACCTGAAGCGTAAGAAGAACATCAGCGCTGGCTATGAAACAGATGCAAGCGGTAAGAGCTGGAGCGCACTTCTCAGCCGGCATCTGACAGTTCCTTCAAGCCGACCCCATGTCGTGGCGTTGGCCACTGCTTTGCGCTACGCTTGCACGTGTCCGCCACCCCGCCACGGGGCGGCTTAATGCAGGTATCACCCATGCCACCAATCACGCCTTCTACCCTCATCTCTGCCCGGGTCGCAGGTTTGATGTACCTCGGGGTCATCGGCCTGGGTTTGTTTGGCGAGATGTTTGTCCGTGGCTCGTTGCTGATCACCGGCGACGGCGATGCCACAGCAAGCAACATCCTTGGCTCACAGCTTCTATGGCGTGTCGGCATCTCCACTGACCTTCTCATGCACGTTCTTGACGTGCCATTGATCATCTTCTTCTATCTGCTTCTCAAGCCAGTCGACCAAAATCTCGCACTGCTCGCAACAGTCTTCAATATTGTCCAGACGTGCGTGCTTGGAATCAATAAGCTCGCTCTTTTGGCGGTGCTTTTTCTGCTCAACTCGCCGGCACTGTCCGCAATGCAAGTCGACTCTTCCGCCTTTGCGCTTCTGGCCATCAACCTGCACAGTCATGGCTTTGGCATCGGGCTCATTTTCTTTGGATTTACATGCTTGGTACGTGGCTACCTTATCCTTCGGTCCGGCTATGTGCCCAGGATACTTGGCACTTTGTTATTGCTCGCCGGAGTGAGTTACCTGGTCAACACTTTCGCACTGCTGCTCCACCCGCCCCTCGCCTCTTTGCTCTTCCCGGTAATTCTGCTACCCGCACTTGTCGCCGAGTTGGCTCTCACGCTGTGGCTGCTGACCACGAACGAATCTGTATTGCAACAACGGCTAGCCCCTCAACTTTAGCTTGAAACTGCAGCAATACCCCAGGCAGTTTTGTCATTCGTGCGGCTAGTTCGCTCAAGTTGAAGTTCAGGGGCCCGGGCCTCAAGGCTGACAAATGATTAAATCTGCGTAACTATTGAATTTAAAACAAATTCCTTTAAGTGGGCAAAGGGGGGTTGCCTACACTGTATGTCTGGAATTTTTTATAGAGGAAAAAGAATCGCAAATATACAGTCAGGAATATAATGGGATGACATTCTTGTTATCCAGGCAAATGGTAGTTTTTCAATAATTGCATTTCGAGGAGAAAATTCGTGATACATGAAGTCGCAGGCGACATTCTGCTGACAAACGCAAAGGCGATCGCCCATGGCGTCGCGCCCAACGACCATTTCGACAATGGCTTGGCCCTCTCACTGCGGGAACAATGGCCCGCAATGGCGAAAGACTTCCGCCACTATGCCCACCAGACGCATCCCAGGCCGGGCGAACTCTGGATGTGGGGTGGTGTGGGTGGTGTGCGGATCTTTAACCTGCTCACTCAGGAGGGGGATCATGGACATGGGGCCAAGCATGGACGGGCAACGCTTGCCAACGTGAACCACTGCCTGAAACGACTAAGGCATGAACTCGAGAAGTCTGGGCTTAAAAGTCTCGCCATGCCGAAACTGGCAACTGGTGTAGGAGGGCTGGAGTGGCGCGATGTGCATCCTCTTGTCGTTCAGCATCTCGGGGATTCGCCTATCCCAGTCTATATTTACACCACCTACCACAAAGGCCAGAAAGCGAACGAACCTGAAGCTTGAGCCCCCGCTCGTGGCGCACAACGCAGCAGAAATACGCCCGGGACCTTCCGTCGAATCGGACGGGGATCCAAACGCGGTGGTCGATTCCGGGCTTCGGGTTCGCGGCGTGGAGGGTCGAACGCACCCTGCTGGGGTGAGGGCGATCTCGCATGTATCCGCAAGCCAAATGCGTGTGGAATGCGCCGCCCAAGACGTTTCAAAACAATGGCCAGGAATGTGGTAGTCACTACCGGCCGGAGTATCTGACAACTCTTTCAAGCCTGCCCCGCGACGGGGCGGCTTGACCTCAACCTTGGACGGACAAAGGTAGCCAATGACCATACTTCTGCTCTTCATCCTCTACGCAGTTGGTTTGTCGGTCGCGCTGGCACGCTGCGGTTACCGGTCGGGGGTAGCGCGAGCGAGTGACGCGGCGCTTCCTTCTCCGACACGAATCCTGATCGTGGGAGCCACTGGCGGAACAGGTCGCCAACTCGTCACCCAGGCGCTGGAGCGAGGCTTCTGGGTCACGGCGCTGGTGCGCAACCCATCAAAACTCCAGCTGGAGCATCAGCGTCTGACGGTCGTTCAGGGCAACGTGCTCGACGCGGGCTCAGTCGACGTGGCCATGCGCGGCCAGGAGGCAGTTTTCTCGGCTCTCGGTCACCAGCGCTTTTTCTATCCAACTCGCATCCAGTCGCTTGGCACAAAGATCATCCTGCACGCCATGGAGGCGCATGGCGTGCGCCGTTTCATCTGCATGAGTTCTCTGGGTATCGGTGACAGTGTGGGCCGCCTCGGCCTGATGTACACGTTCTTCGTGATCCCGCTGATCCTGCCTTTCTACTTCTGGGACAAGACACGCCAGGAAAGGGTGATCGCAGCAAGCAACGCAGACTGGACTATCGTGCGGCCCGGGGCACTCAAGAACGGTGGGAGGCGTGGCGACGTAAAGCATGGCGCGCGTGTCGGTAGTTTCATCTGGACCGTCCGCGTCTCCCGTGCCAATGTGGCGAACTTCATGATCGATCAACTTGCAGCTAGCGCCTACCTGCGAATGGCAGTGAGCGTGGCATGAGTCGGCTGCCGCCAAACAACGGCATGTAGCTGCTGGCGCTACCCGGCGCTACCCGGCGCGGTTGATACTGGGTGTTAGGGGGACAAGAGAGTCTGGCAGCCTCTGGCGAGCGTGGGGCGATCTCGCCGTGATAAGCTCCGATGACATCGGAAATCGGAGAATCGCGATGACAGGATTTTCGCCTGGCAGATCGGCGCCGCAGTCTTCGGCCACTGACATCGGTAGACACGACCGCCTGTTCTACAGTGCCATGGCCATTGCGCTAGGGCTTACGGTGTTCACCGGTTTTGCGGCCACGTACTACCTGCAGCTCTTCGCCAGCGTCCCGAAAGTCACAATCAGCGGCGGTCCGTTTACCGCGCTCGTTCACATACATGGCGCGCTCTTCACGTCCTGGGTGCTCTTGTTCATTGTCCAGACCACCCTGATCGCAAGTCGCCGGGTAGCGATGCACCGCCGCCTGGGGATGGCCGGTGCCATGCTCGCGGTGGCTATGGTTGTGGCCGGTGTGTCTATCGCCATTGTCACCGCCGCACGAGGCTCCGCGCCGCCAGAGATGGATCCCCTGGCCTTTCTGGCCATCCCGATCACCGACATGGTCTTATTTGCGACTTTCGTCGGTACTGCCCTGGCTCTGAGACGCGATAAAGAGACGCACAAGCGGCTTATGTTGTTGGCTTACATCAGCATCAGCGTGCCAGCAATAGCGCGCCTCCCCGGCCTGATCGCGCTGCTTGGGCTTGCGGGGACTTTTGGCCTGTCGCTGCTTTTCGTGCTGGTGGCCGGGATCTATGACTTTGTCTCACGGCGGCGGGTGCACAAAGTCTATCTTTGGGGCGGAGCGTTGCTCGTGGCCTCGGTACCCACGCGTTTGTTCATCTCGGGCACCAGCGCATGGCAGGCGTTCGCGGAGTTTTTGACGCGCTGACAGGCGCGGTTGAGCGCCAGTGCCAGGCTGCCTGGAGACCGTTCTCGAAACATGCAGAGGTGGAGATGAGTGAACAATTAGCTGCGGCCTTGTTCTGGCTGATCGTCCTTATTCCAATTGGGGTCTTTGCCCAACAGATCCGGCAGGTGCGGCGAGGCAGGCGAAGTAAATTCAAGGGAGCGACACTGTTCTTCGTTTACTCCATCCTGCCGGTGTTGACCTACGGTCTGGTGTTCCTTGTTCTGCTTGGAGTTGAGGAGCATAAAGGACTTTCGGTTACCACAGAGGGTTTCGCAAGAACCTTTCTGCTCGTGGTCGGAATCGGGCTGGCTGAGGTGTTGTTGTTGACCGCCATGTTCGCAGTCGTAGTGTGGTTTTTGCGCGTACCTGGAAATGCCGCCATACAGGCAGTTGCAGTGGAGCATCCATAGTCGCCTTGGGTACTCCTGGTCAGGGAATTTTTGCCTGTGTTCTTTCCTGTGTTTTTGCCTGTGTTTTTGCCTGTGTTCTTGCCTGTGTTTTTGCCTGGATTTTTGCGTTTAACATCCCGACAGTCTCAGGTACAATTCTGCCCCTCGTGGGCCCTTAGCTCAGTTGGTCAGAGCAGTCGACTCATAATCGATTGGTCGCTGGTTCAAGTCCAGCAGGGCCCACCATCTTTTCGCGATGTTCAATCACCGTTCAGGCCACCCACAGCAAGGGTGTCGTAATGGGGCGCCGCCAGGCCGGGACGGCCCACCAGCAGCGTATCGACCGGGCCAATCCGCTTGAGATCCCGATTGTCGTGCCGCAGTCGGTGCAGCAGATACCGCATAGCGTTCAGCCTCGCCCGCTTCTTGCAATCGGACTTGACCACAGTCCAGGGGGCGTCCGGGGTGTCGGTGTTCAAGAACATCGCTTCCTTCGCCTCGGTGTAATTCTCCCACTTGTCGAGTGAGGCGAGATCGATGGGGCTGAGTTTCCACTGCTTCAAGGGATGAATCTGGCGTTCCTTGAACCGCCGCCGCTGTTCTTTCTGGCTGACGGAGAACCAGAACTTGAACAGGTGTATGCCACTCCGCACCAGTTGCCGCTCGAACTCTGGCACCTGGCGAAGGAACTCGCTGTACTCGGCATCTGAGCAGAAGCCCATCACGCGCTCGACGCCAGAGCGGTTGTACCAACTGCGGTCAAACAGCACGATCTCCCCGCGTGTAGGCAGGTTCTGCACGTACCTTTGGAAGTACCACTGCCCCCGTTCGTTCTCGGTTGGTTTCTCCAGTGCGACCACCCGCGCGCCGCGAGGATTCAGGTGCTCCATTAAGCGCTTGATCGCGCCGCCCTTGCCGGCGGCATCACGACCCTCGAACAGGATGACCACCCTCTGGCCGGTGTCCTTCACCCACATCTGCAGTTTGAGTAGCTCCACCTGCAAAAAGTACTTTTGCCGCTCGTAGGCCCTTCGCGACATGAGGTTTTTGTAGGGGTAGCGGCCGTCTCGCCAGTAGGGGGAAAGTTCAAGATCAGCGGCGCTGGCGTCGTCCGATTCGGCGTCAGCCGGTGCCCAGAGGAGTTTCTTGAGCGCCTTGCGTTCATCTGGAGCCGCCCCATCCAACAGCACCCGCAGGTTGGCGATCACCTCCCCGGTTTGCTCGCCCTTGGCGTAGCTATCGATAATGCCCCGCAAGGTGAGACCGTTGCCGATTTGTGACCGCAGGGTGCCGCGATCAATTGCGGCATGCTCAGCTTCAACTTTAGTCAGCACCCGTAAGGTGTCGCCTTTCTCGACGGGGCGAGGGGTGTCGGATGTGTTTTCGGGCGCCTTGGGAGCGGAAAATCTGTCTGACATTTCAAAACTCCAGCGAGGTTGTTCGTTGCTTACGATAGCCCCACCCGACGCTGGCTACAAGTCAACCGGGCAGCTACTGGAGTCTTGCCTAATTGAGCGATTGTTGAGCCATTCGGCGCATCTCATCAAGATCGCAAATTCGCAACTGCTTACGATCGACCTCCAGTAAACCGGACTTCTGGAAACGCGCCAGCACACGACTGACCGTTTCGGTTGCCAGGCGCAGAAAGCTGGCGATATCCCGACGCGACATGGGCAGAATGAATTCAGTTTCCGAACAACCCCGCCGGGCGAATCGTTCAGAAAGTGAAAGCAGGAATAAGGCAATGCGCTGTTCAGCAGTCAAATCGCCGGCCAGAATTTCAAGTTCACTTATTCGATGGCTCATGATCCGGAATAACTCTTTCTGCAACCCGGGCATAAGCGTGGCCAAATTGCTTACAGAATCAAAAGTGAGTCTGCACACAGCGCTGGTATTGAGTGCCACGATGTTGGCAGTGTGGTTGCTGGAATGGATAGCATCCAGGCCTATGATCTCGCCTGGCAGGAAAAAGCCCAGCACTTGTTCCTGGCCATCCCTGCCAATCACATAGCTTTTGAAACAACCTGCCCTCACCGAGGCTACTGACCGAAATTCGTCCCCTGCGCGAAACAGGTGCTCACCACCCTGTAAAGGGTGTGAGCGGTTGACGATCTGTTCAAAGCGCTGGATTTCAGCACCGCTAAGGTGGCGGGGCAGACACAGATCACCCAGAGAACAGCGGCTGCAGGCTACCTGCGCACGTCCTGCCGGGGCTTTGAAATCGTGAACATTGCTACTTCTCAATGTGCTTTCCATGAGCCAATCTCCACTTGCTTCTACTGCGAGAAGTATAGGCAGAGAGGCAAGCTCTACACATGCGTAGTTCTACCTATACCCAATGAGTAGCTGAAAGGCACCCAAGAACCCGGCTGCTGGAATAAGCGACCAGGGAAAGGCTGAGCAGATCAGTGTCGAGTCCGGCAGACCGCCAGGTCAGATTACTTTTGAGAATCGCTTGTTTGGATGGGTCTCCCGCTGAAGGTATTGATCAAATATCATGGCCACGTGGCGTAGCAGCAGGCGTCCGCGCGGAGTCACCAGCAAGCCATCTTCATAAAGCTCAATCAGGCCATCGGCTACCAATTGTTCCAGCTGGTGAATCTCTGTAACAAAATAATCACTGAAATCAAGATTGTATTGGTTTTCGTAGTCAGTGAAATGCAGCTGACCCTGGCACATGATGGTGTCGATCAGCGACTGTCTCAATAAGTCTTCAGGGCTGAGGCTGAGGCCGCGCCAGATGGGTAGGTCACCTGCATCTATGGCGGCAGACCAGCTCGCTATTTCTTTGCGGTTCTGCGCATAGCAGTCACCGATCTTGCTTATGGCGCTAACACCCAGCCCGATCAGGTGGCACTCAGAACGGGTTGAATAGCCCTGGAAGTTTCGGTGCAGATGGCCGGCTTGTTGTGCCTGGCTCAGCTCATCTTCTGGCAGGGCAAAGTGATCCATGCCGATATAGACATAACCCGCAGCTGTCAGGTGCTCGATGGTGAGCCCCATCAGCTCCAGCCGGGTTTCTGCACTGGGTAAATCTTCTTCCCTGATCATCCGTTGTGAGCGGAAGATATGTGGCATATGCGCGTAGTTGTATACCGCCAGTCTGTCCGGCCGGGCCTGTGTGACCCGATCCAGCGTGTTGACAAAACTCTCCGAAGTTTGTTTGGGTAAACCATAAATCAGGTCGATCGAGATTGACTTGAAGCCTTGCTGGCGCGCTATGTCCACCATCTGCAGGCTGGTGTGGGGATCCTGCATGCGATTAACCGCCCGCTGTACCTCTGGATCAGTATCCTGCACGCCGAGGCTGATGCGATTGAAACCCAGATCAGCCAGAAATTGCAGGCGATCCAGGTCCACAGTCCTTGGGTCGATTTCAATGGAAAACTCACGCTGATCACTGAGATCCAGTGGAAACCCGCTACGCAACCAGTGCATCAGCTGTTGCAGCTGACCATCATCAAAATAGGTGGGAGTGCCGCCTCCTAAATGCAGTTGTATGACTTCCCGGTCTGAATCAAACAAGTCGGCCTGAAGAGCGATTTCTTTTGATAGCCGCCTAAGGTACGCAAGCCCGTGGGCCGGGTTCTTTGTTACTTTCTTGTTGCAGCCACAGTAGTAACAAAGCGAGTGGCAGAAAGGCAGATGTACATACAGCGACAAAGGTGCCGGAATCAGCTCATCATTGCTCATGGCAACGTGGGCACGGTAGTGCTGGCTGTCAAATCCTTCATGAAAATGGATGGATGTTTGGTAGGATGTGTAACGTGGCCCGGAGACGTCATAGCGCCTGATCAAGTCGGCATCAAAGCGAACACTCCGGCTTTGGTTGGCAGCGGTTGGCATACTCTCTAAGGTCCAGCAACAGAATCAACGGCACTAGGCTACGCTTACACGGCGATCTATTAATTGACCAGCGTCAACTGGCAGGTATTCAATGCCGCAAAAATGACTCCAGAAGTCAGCGGCTCTAGAAGTCAGCGCTTAACTGCACCCACAACTTGGTGGTATCGGGGTAGGGGGCAGAGGTTTTGCCGTCAAAAAAGGCGGCTTTGAACAAGAGCTCATAATTTTCGGCAAACTTGCGGCTTAAAGAAGCATCAAATTCCGACCCGAAGGACTGGCTGCCGGATTCTGCATCGAAGTCATGATAAAGCAGGTCCCAGTTCCAGTTGGCCAGCCCGCCTTTGATGCCCACAAACAAGTCATTCAGTCCAGCTGCGGGCGTGGTCAGGAAAATATCAGCCCAGCCATTAAAAGCATGCAAAGTGGCCAGGGGAGTGCGGAATGAAGCACCGGCCATGGCATCATCACCACCCAGTGATTCAAAGCCGACATACGGCGTGACTTTACCCAGGGTCAGAGATGCGTCCATACGATAGTAGTTGGCGCTGTAATCCACTGGATTGTTATGCGCATCCGTCTGGTGTGCATACTCAGCTGCATAGCCAAATACATTTTCGCCCAGTTGGGTCGAGCCACTGAGGCGGGCACCGTAAGTTGCGGTGGAAAATGCTGCGACATCGTCATTATCGAGGTCGTAATAATAGGCGGTCAGTTTGCCCACAGCTTGCCACTGGTATGCCAGGTTGCCCAGCCAGCTGGCATTGTCGTGTTCACCGTCTGCAACGTCATCACCAAAAATGCGGTTTACCTGCCAGACATAAGCCAGTTGAAAATCCAGCGCGGACACTTTTTGCTGGAAATATGCAGCATCGTAAGTCTGTTCATTCTGCCGCCATCCCACATTTCCTACGAAACGCGCATTGTCATAAATGATGCGTTGCCGCCCACCGCGTAGCAATGTGCCTGCCTCACCGTTCTGCCATTGCAGGCAAGCCTGGTTCAGGTCCGGGCCTGTGGGATCAGCGACCACCGGATACTGGGTCTTGTCGGGTGTATTGCCGCCACCCGCGTTGTAGTCATCCCAGATGACATCGGTGACATAATCAAACTCAGCGAAGGCTCCAAAACCATTCCAGTCATCGGTTTTGAAGTTCAGCCTGCCGCGCAAGGTTGATGCATTTGCGACCTGGGTAATATTGTCCTGATCAACATATTCGAAGCGATAGCGCAATGCGGCTCTGGCTTTACCCTGGGTAAACATCTCGGTAAACGACTCAGCAGCCTCGGCTTTGCCCACCATGGCTAGGGACATGACAGTGAACACAGTTGAGAAAGCTGCAGCCGAAGAGGCAAACAGCTTAAGTTTGGATTTCATGAGGGTTCTCCCTTATTCCTGCGTCTCATGCAGAAGCTGTTTTGAAGGGCTGGTTGGAACCGCCCGGAAAAAATCCCGGGCGGTCAGCTGCCTTCAGTAAACGTCATGAACCGTGTTGTAGACGTTGAACTTGCCGGT
>JANOGQ010000336.1:0-2914 GCA_031406105.1 Lysobacterales bacterium
GCCATCGTCTGCTGCAGCTCGAAGTGATGCGCTACAACCCCGAGCAGGACAATGAGCCGTATTTCCAGCATTACGAGGTACCCAGCCCTGAAGACTGGGCGATTCTCGATGCACTCAACTACATCAAGGAAAACCTGGACAGCACCCTCAGCTACCGCTGGTCCTGCCACATGATGGTATGCGGCAGCTGCGGCATGATGGTCAACGGTGAACCCAGCCTGACCTGCAAAACGTTTATAAGAGACCTGCCCGACCGGATTCGCGTCGAGCCGCTGGCGAATTTTCCGATTGAGCGCGACCTGGTCGTCGTGCTGGATGATTTCATGCAGAAGCTGCCCCGCGTCCTGCCCTACATAGTGCGCGAAGATCTACCGCCCGAATCGGAAACCATGCAACAAACCCCGGATGCGCTGGAGCGCTTCAGGCAGTACACCATGTGTATCAATTGCATGATTTGCTACTCCGCTTGCCCGCAATATGGGCTGGACCCGGAGTTCATTGGCCCGGCGGCACTGGCACTCGCCCATCGCTACAACCTGGACAGCCGTGACCAGGGCCGCGCTGTGCGTATTGACGCACTGGCTGATCACGATGGCATATGGAATTGCTCGTTTGTCGGGGCTTGTTCCGAGGTGTGTCCCAAGCACGTCGATCCTGCGGCCGCTATCCAGCAGATGAAAATCGAGGCCTCGGTGGCCTGGCTGAAAAATCACCTGCCGGGAGCAAGCAAAGCATGACGCGCCGGCCCTATGTACGCCCGATGCCCCGCGCTGGCTGGTATTTGAGGCAGCCGCGATACCGCGCCTACATGTTGCGCGAGGCCACATGCCTGCTGGTCGCGGTTTACACTGTACTTCTGATCTCTGCCCTGTTTGCCCTTGCAAGCGGCGAACCTGGTCGCTGGAACGGCTGGCTGGCATCGCAACAGCATGTGGGATGGATTGTGTTTCATGCATTTGCGCTGATGTTTTTCTGGAGTTTCCAGAGCGCACCCTGGTTCATGCTGGCACCCAAGGCGATGCCCTTGCCTCTGGCCCGCTTCCCGGCCGCAGCTCGCCTTGTAGTGGCCGCGCACTACCTCACCTGGCTGGCCCTCAGCGGGCTGGTGCTGTGGTTGGCGGGAGTGTTTGAAGCATGAGCATTGCCAACAAAGCTTTTGTCTGGCTGCTGTTCGCTGCAGGCGGCACACTTACAGCTTTACTGTTCCCGGTATTGATTGCCCTGTTCCTGCTGGTAGCAGCAGGAGTGGTGCCGTCCGGCCTGGAGTATGAGGCAATGCACGGCTTTGCCAGCAGCATCATTGGCCGCACGGCGTTGTTTGTCGTAGTGTCCCTGTCGGCCTGGCACGCGGCACACCGGATGCGCATACTGGCGCATGATTTGGGAATCCGTGCAGATCGCGCCGTGGCATGGACAGTCTATTCTCTGGCGGCAATTGCTACCGTAACCGCGGCAGTATTGCTGGCCGTCACCAGGTCGCCAGTCTCATGAAAACAGGGAAATATTTGCAATGAAGGATGAGCACTACAGCCTTATGGAATCGGTAGCACTGGTTGCATCTGAGTACTCCGGGGAGGATGTCGGTAGCACCCGCGCTCCGCCTATACCGGCTTACCTGAGTGAAACCTACTGGTGGGCTTACCTGCATCCCAACGCAGTGCGTATCTTCGAGAGAGAGTGGCTGGTTAACCTGATACTGTGGGGCAATATGAGCCGCCTTGCCGATGCGGCGATTGAAGAACTGGATCCATCGCCGCATGATTCCGTGCTGCAAATGGCCTGCGTGTATGGTGATTTCTCCAATCGACTGGCAGCTCATCTTGCCGAGGGGGAAGCAGATTTGCACCTGCTGGATATCGCCGCCATCCAGCTGCAGAATGCACGCCGTAAACTCGCGAGGCAAAACAACATCCGCTACCACCACCAGGATGCGAGCGCGCTTTCATTTGCTCCAGCCAGTTTCGCATCGACAGTCCTCTTTTTCCTGCTGCATGAGCAACCTGAAGCAGTACGGCGGCGCACCTTGAGCGAAGCTATTCGCGTGACCTCACCGGGCGGAAAAATCATCATCGTCGATTATCATGGCCCTACACGCATGCATCCCTGGCGCTACCTGATGCAGCCGATACTGCACTGGTTGGAACCTTATGCCCTGGATTTATGGCGTCACCCCCTGAGCGAATTCTTGCCAGAGGCGGTAAAACCAGAGCAGCTCAGAACCTCGCTTTATTTTGGTGGCCTTTACCAGAAAACCATAATCCAGTTACCCGGCTGATGCAGGAGGCTCCTGGGAGCCGATTATTAATCGCGCCCGAGGCCGCTCCTGCAAGCAGCGCCGCTTTCAGCGTGCGATAATTGCGGCTGACCACAGAATATTCAGGAACCCGCATGGACCAGCAAGCCACACAGAAATTTGTTGATGAAAAGTGGAATGACGAAATCGTTCCCGCCCTCGTTGAGTACATCAAGATCCCCAATAAGTCGCCGCATTTTGACCCGAAGTGGGACGAACACGGCTACATGGAAGACGCGGTTCAGCTTATTTTTAGCTGGTGCAAGGTGCAGGATATTCCGGGCATGCAGGCCGAGATCGTGCGACTGCCCGGGCGTACACCGGTGATCTTTATGGAGATCCCGGGCACCGATCCGAACAACCAGGACACCATTCTTTTATATGGCCATCTGGACAAGCAACCGGAAATGACCGGCTGGGCTGACGGCCTGGGCCCATGGATACCGGTAATCAAAGGCGACAAGCTCTACGGCCGCGGCGGGGCGGACGATGGCTATGCCGCTTATGGCTCGCTGACGGCCATCATGGCAGTGCAGCGCGCACAACTGCCACATGCCCGTTGTGTGGTGATTATTGAAGCCTGCGAAGAATCCGGTAGCTACGACCTGCCCGCTTACATTG
>JANOGQ010000349.1:0-2644 GCA_031406105.1 Lysobacterales bacterium
GTACTTCCGGAAGTCATGAAATTCGGGTCAGCACTTGCAGAAAGAGGCCAGGATTATACCGTCCAGGGTCGTTCGAAGGGATTGCGATATGAAAAGCGGGTGGCGAGAGTGTAATTCACACTAGTTCAGCCGCTTTGGCTGTTACAGGTCACTATTGACCTGTAACAGCCAAATCAATATTCAAAGCCGTCCTTGAACAGCGGCGGATGATACTCGGTTGCACCGCGGTCCAGCGCGCCCGCACCATTGGGCACTTCGGGTATGTCCACCACCCGCAACTGACCGAGGATATCGAAGGCGGGATTGGAGGGTGGCAGGTCATCACAGATATCGATATTCTGCGACGCCGGTGCCAGCTGCAGTATCGGTAGCGGCAAACCCACAAGGTCTCCCGTGAGGAACCCCGGTGCATGCGTTACTGCGCCGGCAAACGTGGCGTTCTCAGACGCATTGTTACAACTCAGGTCCAATATCGCGCTGTCGTCGCCCCCCAGGATGGGGATTCCCGGATTCCAGAGGATGCTGTCGTGGATGGTCACCTTGGATGACTCCAGGGTCCGGATCAGCGTATTCACATCGTTGGATGCCGCGGTGACGTGACGAAAATCGAGCGTTGCGTCCACCGCCGAGATTAATCGGGTGGTGCCGCCAGTTGCAGTGTTTCCGGCCAGCTGTACATCGCGCAGAAGCAGTGTCGAACCGTTGCCGACCGACAGTGCAGCGACGCTACTGCCACTGTTGGATTCTACAAATACCTGGCGCAGGTCGATGACGGAACTGCTGGCGCCCAAAACTGCGCCTACTGGGGCAGTGGAGATGTTGCGGGTGATGGTCGCGCAGCGACTGCGATCGGGGCAATTAACACCCGTAGGGTTGCCTTGGTTCAGGTCTAAGGTGCTGTCAATAAGATACGCGGCACCGCCATTCCCGCCGGCTTCATTCTGTTCCAGCTTCAAGCCTGCCGCATTCAGGGAGGCATTAATGAGGTAAATGCCACCTCCGGTGGTGCCGGCCTTGTTGTTGCTGATCTTAACCTGGCGGTTGAGTTCGCTGGTCAAGGTGATGGAGGACAAACTGCCCGCAGCCAGACCACCTCCCTGCTCGAGCACTTCATTGCCGCGGATTTCCACCGTGCGCAATTCGCCGCCCGCAGCACTAGGCATCGTCAGGGTGCATCCGTCCAGATACATGCCCCCGCCCGACAATGCGCTGTTGAAGTTTATCGAGGCGTCCTCCCACTCGATGATGCCACCTTGGTCGCAGTAGATGCCGCCGCCCTCCAGGAAAGCGTTGTTGGGGTCTGCAAACATCGAGGTGCTGCCAATCAGGCTGCCGCCCTCGAGGCTTAGCGTCGGTATTGGTGGGCCACCGTGGACACGGATACCACCGCCATAGTTGGCATCGCTGCCCCGCACGTACACGTGGTCCAGCCGCAGCAAAATGCCGCCACTCAAGTCCACGCCGCCGCCTTGGTTGGCGCCACCGTTTCCGCCGCTCAGAACGATATTCCGCACCACTACTGTGGGTACGCCGGCGATCGCGTTACTGACCGTCAGGGTGGTGCTAAAACCAGCGGCGTTGAGGATGCTTGGCGAATTGGGATCCGAAGTATCGTCCGAGCATTTGCTGAAGCCACCCAAGATCGTCAGGTCTTTATTCGCTACTACAAGCCCCGAGGGAACGAGCCAATTGGCTTCGTTTGTAATGCGGATGGTATCGCCACTGCTGGAACTGTCTATGGCATCCTGGATGTCGAAACTGGCAGCATCAAAATCGCAGGACGCGCCTAATCCAAAAGTGATGGCCGGCGGCACAATGACCCCAGCGCCAACCGAATGCGACCAGAGCGCTGCCAAGGCAAAAAGGCGAATGTTCATGCTGCTACTCTCGACCTTAGGGTGCATAGCTGCCATATTATTTAGCAGGCAAATATAACGAGTTCTTTACAGTAATGACAATAACCGATCCGGCCACCTTTGTGGACAGCGATTTTGCCACAGTTTTGTCGCGTTCTGGCTGCGGCTTGGCTGCGGCTTGACTGCGGCTTGACTGGGGCTTGACCAGGGCTTGACTGGGGCGTGGCCGATGCAGCGGAGGGTTTAGGCAGAATTCCTGAGTCACACTTCATTCTCCAGGCGCATTGTCCGGTACAATTCTGTTGCGAATCTTGCCGGTATTGAGCCTATGGACCTGATTGCGATCGCTGTGCCGTTTTTCCTGCTGGCCCTGTTGCTGGAACTGGTGATCGACCGCGTTAAAGGCACGGGCTACTACCGCGCTGCCGACGCCATAAACAGCCTCAGTGCCGGTACTCTCAGTACCACTTTCGGCTATTTCACCAAAATCGTGCCAACGGTTATCTGGGCATACGCATTCCAGGAGTTTGCCGTGCTCGACATGCCGCTGGCCTGGTTCGATGCATCGCCGACCGGTCTGCTGCTGTGGCTGGTCGCCATGATCGCATGGGACTTCTGTTATTACTGGTCACACCGTTGCGGGCACGAAATCTCAATCCTGTGGGCTGCACATGCCGTGCACCATCAAAGCGAAGACTACAACCTGTCCACTGCTTTGCGCCAGACCAGCACCGGGTTCCTGTTCAACTGGATATTCTACCTGCCTTTATTTCTGATCGGTTTTCCAC
>JANOGQ010000037.1:0-4523 GCA_031406105.1 Lysobacterales bacterium
TCGAGGACCTCGACCGCCAGGCGACCGAGCTGGGCGTGCCCGTCGGCACCCTGCCGTGGGAGGCGCCACCACATCAAGCCTTGCTATGCAGGGCCAGCGTTCCGGAGAACAGATATGAAATTTTCCCACTACATGCAAGCAAACTCATCAACAAACCCCAGCAGACGTTTTGGGATCTGGGCCGGGCTGCTGGGCGCCGCGCTGGGAGTAAGCACTGCGCTGATGTCTAGCCTGGCGCTTGCCGGGTCGGAGCAGGGCTCAGCACAACAGGCCAGGATCATTACCGGCAATGAAAGGGCCGCCGAGTGCATTTCCTCCGTGCATGTGAATACCATCGATGGTCAACAGGTTTTTGTTCAGCGTTTGGGCTTTGACATCGAGCCCGGTAAGCATACGGTGATGGCGCGCACCCTGGTAAACAACTCGTTTTGTGCGGCAATCGGGCCGGGCACGAACAGGGACACCGTCGAACCCCTGGAAGCGGAGTTTGAAGCCGGTAAAACCTATTACCTGGGCTATGACCACAGCTCAGGCAACCGGCGTGACTGGAAACTGGTGATCTGGAAAGTCGAGGGCTGAACAAGCTATCAGCGGCGGCTGCATTTATTGCAGAAACTTCTGAGTAAATCGGAGCTTCCGCGGCATAGGGATGTGCCGCCATTTTCAATGATTGCAAATCATTGAAAATGAAGCAAAACAAAAATGACACTTTTTGTTTTGCGTGCTCTGATAATTCATGGATGAATTATTCAGAGCTTTATTAATAAGCACATTCCCGGTAAATCGGATCCACCGATTGCTGCCACTCACCATGGTAACGTTGCAGTTTCAGGTCGGCCGGTGACAAGCCGCTTTCAGCCGTCTCCAGCAGCGGCGCCAGGAAACCGGTTTCATCATCACCCGAAGAGTTCAGGCGGCGGCGGGCGCTGAGCCCATCGCCCGCGAGGCTCACCAATACGCGCGCCAGCGACTGCACGCTGCGGCCTTGCACCGTGGCTTTCAAGCCTTGCCGTGGTACATCGTGGCGCAGCTGCAGACGTTCTTCCATGCTCCAGTTGCGAGTCAGCTCCCAAGCGGCTTGCAGGGCCGGTGCGTGATACAAAAGGCCAGCCCAGAATGCGGGCAGGGCACACAGCTGGCCCCATGGGCCGCCATCGGCTCCGCGCATTTCCAAAAATCGTTTCAGGCGTACTTCGGGAAAAGCGGTGGTGAGATGATCCTCCCAATCCTTGATATTGGGCTTCTCACCCGGCAAAGCCGGTAACTTGCCGGCCATGAAATCACGGAAGGACTGGCCGGATGCATCCAGATAGCGGCCTTCCCGATATACAAAATACATCGGCACATCGAGCATGTATTCCACGTACCGCTCAAATCCCATGCCGTCTTCAAATACGAAGGGCAGCATGCCCGTGCGGTCGGGATCGGTATCTTCCCAGATGCGCGAGCGGTAGCTGATATAGCCGTTGGGCTTGCCTTCGGTAAAGGGCGAATTGGCGAACAGGGCGGTAGCGATGGGCTGCAGCGCCAGGGCCACGCGGAATTTCTGCACCATGTCGGCCTCTGAGCCGAAATCCAGGTTGACCTGCACGGTGCAGGTTCGGGACATCATGTCCTGCCCCAGGCTACCTACTTTGGCCATGTAATTGCGCATAATGCGATAGCGCCCTTTGGGCATCCACTGCATGTCAGCGCGGCTCCATTTGGGCAGGAAACCCATGCCCAGAAAGGCAACGCCCAGAGGTTCGCAAATGGACTTGACCTGTTTCAGGTGGGTGTTCACCTCCAGGCAGGTTTGATGCAGGTTATCCAGAAGGGCACCGGACAACTCAAGCTGGCCACCCGGCTCCAGCGTAATGGAAGCACCGGTGTCATTACTCAGGGCAATCGGCAAACCGTTTTCCAATACCGGTTGCCAGTTGAATTTTTCCGCCAGGGCCAGGAGGATGGCGTTGATGCTGCGCTCACCTTCATAGGGCAGGGGGCGCAGATCGTGCTTGGTAAAGCCGAATTTCTCATGTTCGGTACCCATGCGCCATTCCGCCTCGGGGCGGGAACCGCTGGCCATGTAGTCGAGTAAATCGTGGCGGTTTTCTATCGTCTGGGGCGATTCCTGCGGCATCATGGATGTCCTGATTGTGCATTTTGTGAAAATATGACGCACGCCAGTCCGGTAATAGCATGCAATGGTTTTAGTGTCCTATCCAGAAGCCTCCGAGGACGCGCTGAAGTGCTAGATACTTGCGGGACAGGACACTAGGATACACGCTGCTCAGGCAGTGAAACAGCAGGATTACGGCATGTCCATATTCATAATCAGTCTAACTGCCCCACCTGGATCGTGGCGATGGATGGCTTGCCTGCTGTGCAGCCTGGTGCTGGGTCTGAGTCCAGGCCTGTCAAGCTCTGCCCAGGCCGAAACCCTGCGACGCGGGTTGGGGCCGGAGCCCGATTCACTGCACATTCATCGCGCGCAGGGCCTGGCGGCAGTTAACCTGCTGCGCGATCTGCGTGAAGGGCTTACCACTTTTGATGAGTACGGCGAACCCGCAGCGGGCGTGGCGTCTGGATGGGAACAGCGTGAAGGGGGGCTGCGCTGGATTTTCAGCTTGCGCGAAGATGCGCGCTGGTCCGATGGCAGTGCGCTGACCGCGGCTGATTTTGTGCGGGGCTGGTCACAAGCCCTGTCACCCGCCAGCGCAGCGGTGAACGCAGCCTTGCTCAAGGATGTATTCAATGCCGAAGCCGTGCTCAAGGGCGAACTGAACGCCACCGAGCTGGGTATAAAAGCGATTGATTCCCATACCCTGGAAGTACGGCTGCAGCGACCGGTACCCTGGTTGCCCGAATTGCTGGCGCACCCGGTGACTTATCCCCTGCACAGCAAGGACGCAGACGACCCGCGGGCAGCAACGGTTAACGGGCCTTACCAGCTGGTTGAATGGCTGCCCCGCTCAGTCATACGGCTGAGTGCCAATCCGCATTTTCATTCCGCTGATGATGTGTATTTCCAGCAGCTGGAGTATTTTCCAGTTGAAGAAGCGAGTACCGAGCTGGCGCGTTACCGCGCGGGTGAGCTGGATATTACCGAGACCATCCCAGCTGGTCGTTTTGAGTGGCTGAAGGAAAACCTGCCGGATGATCTGCGGATCAACCCCTACCTGGGGAGTTTCTGGTTAGGACTGAACATGAAAAACCCCTTGCTGGGCGGCTCGGCCGAGCTGCGCCGGGCATTGGCTTTGGCTATCGACCGGGACACACTGGTGCGCGTAGTTTTGGGGGCAGGCGAACTACCGGCGTTTGGTGTGGTCCCTCCCGGTATGCTTGGCTATGAGCCGCAGAGCATGGCGCTGGCCGATGCCAGCCAGGCAGAACGGGAAGCTGAAGCTAAACGTTTGCTGAAGCTGGCTGGAACAGGTGCACGCCCGCCCCTGCTGCAGTTGCGTTATAACACCTCCGGCGTACATCGTCGGGTGGCCATCGCGGTGGCTGCCATGTGGAAGCAGGTACTCGGCCTCAACACCGAGTTGATCAACGAGGAGTGGAAAGTTTTCGTGAATAACCGTCGGCTTGGCATTGTCACACAGGTATTCCGGGGTGGCTGGATAGCAGACTATGCCGACGCCACCAGCTTTCTTGAGCAGTTCGAAACCGACAGTGAACTGAATGTCACATTCTCGGCTGATTCTGAATACGACCAGTTGATGGCAGCCGCCAGCCTGATGTCCGGTCCGGGCCGCCAGCAGCAGTTGCAGCAGGCGGAAAACCATTTGCTGGAAAAACAGCCGGTAATTCCCTTGTACTATTATGTTTCCCGGCATCTGGTCAAACCCGAAATTGGCAACTACACAAACAATGTTCGAGACATTCATCTGTCACGCTACCTGAACAGAAAACCCGGCAAGGAGAGTTGGTGAATTTCGCGATGAAGCCGTCAGATAATAAGATGGGCAATCAGATGGGCAAGCTGCTTGCCAGCCTGGTTGCTGCACTGGCTTTGACAGCCTGTGGCGAGGGGTCCTCGCAGCCCGAAGCCAATACCGGGCAGCGGCCACAACCGATGGCAGTGGTGCTGACAGATGGCCAGCCAGCCCCGGAAGTGCTGGCTGAACAGCAGGTCTTGCGCCGCGGCAATAGTGAAGAACCCCGCACTCTGGATCCGCACCTCATGCAAGGCCTACCGTCTGGCAATATTGTGCGAGACCTGTTTGAGGGCCTCACCACCGAGGCACCGGATGGCGACATTATTCCCGGGGCCGCCATGCGCTGGAACATCTCCCGCGATGGCAAGGAATACACCTTTTACCTGCATCGGGATCTGAAGTGGTCCAATGGCGATCCACTTAATGCGCATGACTTCGTATATAGCCTGCGACGCAGCGCTGATCCCGCTACCGCTTCCAACAACGCCAATATGCTACTGCCTATTGCCAACGCGGCGGAAGTTATCAGCGGTGTGCTGCCGCCCGAGCAACTGGCGGTAACAGCGCTGGATGATTACAGCCTGCAGATTCGTTTGGTGG
>JANOGQ010000354.1:0-7136 GCA_031406105.1 Lysobacterales bacterium
GCAGCAAAAAGGCTTCCCGACACCGCCAGTCACTATCAATGGAAGGGTAAACCGGCCGCCTTGCTGGCTGGTCGTTGCGGAGTGATTTACGAACCGGAACCGCGGACTATTCCATACAGCTGAGTAACATCCGGAACTGCTCGGCAGAGATGGGTTTGCCCTGACGTTGCAGCTCAGTCCATGGAATAGTCCGCGGTTCCGGTTCGTAAATCACTCCGCAACGACCAGCCAGCAAGGCGGCCGGTTTACCCTTCCATTGATAGTGACTGGCGGTGTCGGGAAGCCTTTTTGCTGCCAATGCCATACTGGCCATGTGTGCTCTCCTGGTGTTTTTTGAAGACCCGAGCATAGCCGCGGCATGTGACGAAGCTATTGCATTTCCTCTGCACCCCCCTGCAGCATCGCCTGGCGAAAAGCTGCCATGAACTCGGGGGGACCAAATCCGACCTGATGCGTTCGCTGCAACTTGCCATTGGCTTGGTCATGCTCGTGATAGATGAGCACCATTTTCTGGGAGACGGTAAAGGCTTTGATGCGGCGCAAAGTGGCTTCCGGTATCACCCAGCCGACCGGCACCGCTCTTACGGCTGACCAGCGTTGCCAGTTTTGACCGAGGATGACGATCGCGCCACATTGATCCGGTCGCATGACATCAGGCAAAGGTGAGTCCCGCAGCTTCCAGCCACAATCAAAATTCCGGCAAGGGTTTTCTGGCCTGTCGGGGTAGATGGAACAGCGATTGGTACATAAATGTTGGCAGGGCCGGCCTGGCGCCATCGCCATTCGGGCTGATTCCAGCCAGCCTTCGCAACAGGCGGTGCAAGAACCGCATTCGCGGGTCATGGGGCATCAACCACGTCTGTCACCCTGAAGCTTCTGCGAACCACCGCTTTCCCTGACTCATTTAAATAACTGCAGGAGCAAGGTTCGCTGGATTTTCTGAACGACTTCTTCCGGCACACCCGCCTCCCCGGCAAACGACCGCCACTTCGAAACGGAATGCTGCACTTCGGCAACAATGGCTTCAGCACGACCCCGTTTCATCGAGGCGACTTTGGCACATGTCTTGAAATCTTCCAGTACAAATTGTTCGCGCTTGCCGTTCATGGCCATCTGGTGATTGGCTGTCCAGGCACCAGCCGGATTGAAACTGTAAGTGACATCAAATGCAGGAGAAAGTGACCAATGGCCTGCCTTATCCATCAGGAATGCGATGTTTTTTACATGGTCATCCTGGTTGCGCGCCACGATATTGAACACCATGCGCCGGAACTGCTGCTCAATGGCCTGCATGGGCAGGCCTAGTCGCCGCATCACCAATAAAGCCTGCTCATAACTGTAAGCACCCGCCATATTGAAATCGTAGTGGGCCAGGGCGCATAAGGATTGCATGTGCAGCTTTTCTCCCTGGTCGGTGCGATCGAACCGGCGCGTCATGAAATGACGCCGGTTGTTCTCTTCAAACAACCGGCAATCGCTAATCTCAATGCCACACTCCCTGGCCATCAAATAGTACGCATATTCGATAAGGCCATAGCCTGCCGGATCTTCCAGCTCCTTGTCTTTGTTGCCACTCACGCCATCAAATTTCAGCAACCAGTACTCGAAGCCTTCGCCGGCCTTCACCTGGCCCGAGCGAACTTCATTGGTTTGTGGGTTCCATGAAATAACGGCCTTGGCCCTGGCCCCACCAGCGGACGTTCCTACACGCAGGATGTCCCTGAGGGCAGTCTCCTTTTCGGTGTCTGTAAATGAGAGATGCAGGTCATTACGACGCGTCAGTACTTCGGAAGCGAGCTCCACCAGTTTGTCCACATCGATGCGCTTGGTCGATTGTGAACTGGGGCCAATTGCCGGCGCAAATTCCAGCGCACCCATTCCGCGCCCACCCGTGTAACACAGCCTCTCCACGGCATTGAAAGAATTCGGCTGTCGTCCCTGTGAGGCCAGCCAGGCGTTGATCAAGGTGTTGCCAAACTTGTCTGGCAAAGAATCGGACAACAGGCCGGGCAAACCCATAAAGGTCTGTCGCGATAGCTCGGGGAAGCGATAGACATTTCGTGAGAGCGGCATCGTGATAGGTGCGACCTGAATACCGCTTTGGGCAAAGTCGCGTTCGTATTCAAATGCAGCAACTGCCTCCCCCTCCTCCAGTGATACGGCACCGATGGTTCTGCCCCACAGTTTGACTTCCGCAACAGTGGTCATGTGCTGTCTTCCCAGCGCCACGGTGCTGGAGTTGGTTTAGAGACACGAGAACTCGAAGCCCGCTTCCTGGTCTTCTTTTTCTGCTTCAGCTGGTCCATCGGACTGGGGCCAATTTCAGGAACCAGGCCGTCAAGGCCCATCGAGGCATCGAGCACGCGCAGCACGCGAATCAGGCTGGAAAGCTGCGAAGATTCGCCAGCTTCCATTCTTTCCAGCGTGCGTTTGGCGATTCCCGCTTGTTCCGCGACCGCGGCCTGGGTTAATTGCATCCCGATTCGACGAGCCGCGATTCGCTGGCCAATCTCAGCAAGTACGGCATCATCAGTGAGTAATCCGGATATCTTCATAGTCGTCATTTATTACGTATAAGTGTCTTATTTAAGCATATATCGCATTTTTTTACGATATAAACCTAATAACTCATAGCCAATTAATTCGTCATTATGTGCGTATTATTGGTTTTTTTGGATTTTACTCATAATAAATTGCGAGTTAACAAAAACATTCGGAATTGACACGATACTGGAGCCAGATTATCCACACCACTGGCTTTCGCAGGGAACCCCATCGCCATCGCCGTCCATTTCCGTACCAGGACAATGTTCGATGAAAAAGAAGGCTTCTTCGCACGAGGTCATGTGCGAACAATGGATGCGGCCATCACAGTGGAATTTCGACGGCGCCGCATTCACGGGGCTGGACAGAGGCATCACCGGAGACAGTATCGCTTCGACAGGCTGCTGAAGTTTGTAGTAGCTGAAGACGCCCGCAGCAATTACCGCAAGCAGCAGCATGGCCGAGCCGCCTCGTCCCGGTACCTTACTCCGTTGTCTCGCTGCAGCTTTTGGAGTTTCTCGGGCTGCCACGTTTTGCCGGTGAGCGTCGTTCGTCCAGGCAGCCGGTGTTCTGGTCTTTCCCGGGGGCAGCGTTTCTAACCAGGGAGTATCACCCGCCCGAAGAACCTGTTCAGCACAGGGTCGGCCTTGCCGATCCTTAGCCAAACTGAAGGTCACCGCCTCATTCGGCCTCGGCGGCGGAAGCCTGGAACTGAACGCATTGATATGTACAAACACCCGATCACCACCTGCCTCCGGGGTGATAAAGCCATAACTTTTTTCAGCATTCCAATGAGATATTTTGCCGTTTGTTCGCATCACTACTTCCGATGGGTTAAAGCCCGGCTCGGTTTCTACTGCTTCTTGTTGGCGCTATAGCTGCGGCTGTTGGCTGCGGCGTTCTCTGGTGAGTGGTAGTCGGTGCCACTGTAGCGTTCTCTCTCGGGTATGGCTTCAAAGGTCTCGGCGCGGGAGAGGCGGCTGTCGTAATCCACTTCATCACAACTGGCGGCGTTTGAGTACACGTTGCCGTATTCGGGATGTTGGCAGGTGATGATGGTGGCGTTGGCGCTGCCGGTGGGGGAGTTTTCAGCTGAAACGTTGCCGGTGTTCGTTGTCGAATTGTTGTCCGTTAGGTTGGTGGACCCGGCCCCGGATCGAGTTCGGGGTGACGGTCCGGGGTGACGGGGAGAGGGTGGGGATGGCGGTGAAGAATCGATGTCGCGAGACCGTGAGGGCAATAGAGTAGTCCAGCCGCGATCGTCGGTTGAACCCGATGCCGCTGACTGTTGCGCCCGATCCAACAGATACACCCCCGCAACAATCGCGGCGGTAATGACCAGCGTTGTCCCGAATAGCGAGGCGCTTCCCTTATCCATGCTTTCCCCGTGCAGCCTGTGTCGGACTTAACCGATCGTAGCGAGGCAACGCCGGTTTGAGGCAGTTTAGAACGGGATTTGAGTGGCGACAAGCCAAGGGCCAGAGAATCATGGACGTTTCAGCTGAAACTTCTGCGAGTGCAGTTCACGGATGGCTCAGCCTGTAACTGTCTTCTGCCCCGGCCGGACCCCAGATCGAGCCCGGATCGAGCCCGGGGTGACGGTGTAAACGATGTCTAGGGCTGTACAGAATATTCTTGTCGTGGGTAGTGCGGGAAGAGTTGGGGATCTATCGAGCAGAGTAATTCAGGGCTGATTATTTCCCCGAGCTGACAGCTATTTCGGCTACCTGGTCTTTGAGGGGAAAGCGGATGGGGGAAGGTGGTGGCCAGGACAGGCCGGATTCAGCTATGTCGGCGGCCAGTTTGGGCGTGGCGGAAAGATCGAATGGCGCACCGCAGGCGCACCAGAGCGTAACGGTAAGTAAAGCGGGACTGCCGAATACATGCTGGTCCACTTTTGCGGCCATGGCGTTGGCTTGCTCGCTTTGGCCCAACCAGGCTTTGAAGATCAGGTTGAAATATCGCTCACCCTCATTACCTACCTGCTCGGCTTTCCATAGAGTTAATTGACGCTCGATTTCGACGTCATCCACCCGAGCAGCGGCGATCATCAGTCGATTGAAAATCATCACAAACGGTGGCAACACCTGCGCATCAAGTGCGGCTTCAGCCTCTTCGTAGCGTTCAAGCGCAACCATTGAGGAATTGTTCTGCATGGCCAACCACGAACCCGGCGCTCGCTGCATCCCCTGCTGCGCTGATTCGAGTGCGGCAGCAGGATTGCCAGCCCAGAGCTGCCCTCTGACCAGTGCCGACCAATTGGTGGACGCCAGGGGATCACAAGCCACCCGCTGCTCCAGGCGCGGCACCAGAAGCTGCGCATAGCCCATGGGAATGGCGATGTTGTCGATCCAGGTCGCATGGTCACAACCATCCTGGCCAAGGTGACGTTCGATACGCGCCGACATGCCAGCCCAGTCTGAGCTGATGAATGCCAGGTCCAGTTCTGCATCAAACCGCTGGGCATCATCCCGGGCATACTGAATGGCCTTGCGGTTATCCGCTTGCGCCATCGGCAAAGCTGATTGTATTTCCTCAGCCGTGGCGCCGCCGCGGGTGCTGCCGGTCGCGTCATTCATCAGCATGTGGATATAGAGGTCGGAATGATCCTGGTAGGTAGGTGCGTAGTCAGGCACACGTTGGCTCACCTGATCGTAATAACGATTGGCTTCCCGCAGGGCGGGGATCTGTTCTTCCACCCCATGAGCTTTTTCATAAAATTCATTGCCTTTCTGAAAAGCGATAAAGGCTGGCACATCGCGCAAGCCTGCGCTGCGCATGGCTTCCCGTTTGTCGTCATCCAGTACCACGTCCAGTGCCTGGGCAATCTTTGCAGCAATGTCTTCCTGCACCACGATGGTGTCTTGCTCGGTGCTGTCGTAATTTTCCGACCACAGGTGAAAGCCATCTTCGGCACGGATCAACTGAGCGGTCACCCGTAGCCGTTCGCCCGAGCGCCGCACCGAACCTTCGACTATGTGTCGCACGCCCAGCTGCTGGGCAATTTCCTGCACCGGCAGATCCTGGCCTTTGAAAGCAAAAGCGGAAGTGCGTGCGGTAACCAGCAACTCGGGCAACTGTGCCAGCGAGTTGAGTATTTCTTCGGTGAGGCCATCGGCAAAATAGCCATCGTCCGCGCCCGAACTCATGGCGGAGAAAGGCAGTACAGCAACCGAAAGTGCATGGGGTGCTGCTGCCTCTGGAGTCAGGGCACCGTTGTCTGTCGCGCTGCTGTCAGCTTCTTCCGATGCTTCGGAAACATGGCTCTCTGACCCCGCTTCTGCGTGCCTGGGTGCAGCAACTTCGCCGGGTGAATTTACGAATCGATCCGCCATTAACAACACTACCGCCAGCGCCAAGGTGCCGATGATCAAACGGTCCAGCTTGTGACCGGTTTGCGGGGTGATGGATTGGCTGCGATCAATGGCCGATTCGCGCTTGATGCCTTCCGGCGTCATTTCGAATATCCAGGAGAAGATCAGCACGATGGGCAAACCCACCGCGGCAACCAGCACAAACACCTGCAGAATCCAGCCCGGAGCGTCGATCACTTCCAGCGCAAAATCCACCGCCTGCAGCATCACCCAGGCCACTACCAGGTAGGCGATGGCCATGCGAAAGACGTTACGGCGCTTAAGTTCCTCGATAAAGCTCATTGGCTGATGCCCGCTTATCCCTGTTATTTCAAGCTATGAAGGTAAGGGTATTCTGACACAGGCTGGGCTTGAGATTCACTGGTAATTAAGCATTTCAGATCAGGTGCCAACGGGTGTACCCTATGCGGCAGGTTGCAGTTCACTTGCAGCCTGGCTTGAAATACGAATACACACAGACCTAGGGAGAGTTGAATCGTGGAACTTGCATTATTTCAGGGCAACGGGCTTGCCTTCATCATCAGGTGGGTACACCTGCTCGCTGGCGTGGCATGGATTGGCCTGCTTTGGTACTTCAACTTTGTGCAGGGCGAATACTTCAAGGAAGCAGAAGCGGCCAGCAAGAACGAAGCATTCCGTAAACTGGTTCCCCGGGCTTTATGGTGGTTCCGCTGGGGTGCCATGATTACTTTAATCAGCGGTGTTGCGTTGTTGGGTGTCAAGCACCTGATGGGTTACGGCATCATAGTGGGCTCGCTGCTCGGTACCCTCATGTTCCTGAATGTCTGGCTGATCATCTGGCCGAACCAGAGAATTGCCATTGCTTCAGCCGAGAAGGTATTTGCAGGCGGTGCAGCTGATCCGGCAGCCGCAGGCGCGTTGGCCAAAGCCGGCCTGGCTTCACGCACCAATACTCTGTTCTCCATTCCGATGCTGTTTTTCATGGCTTCATCGGTACATCTGGCGCAGTTGGCAAAACCTGTTATGAGCGCCAGTGTGGTGTCGTTGGCGTTGGTTTTCGGCCTGATACTGTTGCTGGAGTTCAATGCCATCAAGGGCAAGACCGGCCCTATCACTACGGTCAAAGGCGTGATCCATATGGGGCTGCTGCTGACTCTGGTGTTGTATTTGGGCGTTGATTTGCTTTGAAGGTTTGTATGCAGGAGGCAGCGTTGCTGCCGACTTGAAGGTATTGGTCGCGAGCGAGGCTCGCTCCTG
>JANOGQ010000364.1:0-3231 GCA_031406105.1 Lysobacterales bacterium
CATGGCCCCAACTCAAAGCCCAGAACGTAGAAAGTAGTGAGGCCCGTACCGCCTGCCGCAAAGCTGACAGCGGGCAAGCCGATCCCTGTACCGGCAACCTGAGCATTCACCACCGCTGGCGCCATGCCCAAGGCCAATAAAATCGACTTCACAAGTTTCAAACGAACTCTCAAATAAAATCCTCTGCAAAACTCAGGTATACGGCGTGGAATATGGCAGGAATACAACACTCTGTCAATGTCACAGACATGCGCAGATCCGGCATTCCGAAGGGTTCTGGCGAACAGAACACAAGTTGCTGATTTGCAAAAGACTTGCAAGACGGGAGCAAAGGCCCGGAAGTAGGCTTACGGGCCGCCTGGTTGGCTTCGAAAACGAGCGGACGTTGCCTGTGCGCAACAAGCACCCAGGATTGTTGCCAAAACACCTCAAAACCTGCGATTTTTCAGGCGCCATTTCGAATTCTTTCAATGATGGCCGCGGCAAATTCCAGCGTTTTTCCACGTCCGCCCAGATCCGGGGTCACCCGGTCGCCACTGGCCATGGTGCCAATGATGGCCGCACGAAGGCGTTTGGCTTTATCAATCTGTCCCAGGTGGGCCAGCATCATCGCCGCAGCCAGCATCAGGGCACAAGGGTTGGCAATATGTTTTCCGACGATGTCCGGCGCAGAACCATGCACGGCTTCGAACATGGCGGCAGTCTTGCCAATATTGGCCCCCGGGGCCAGCCCCAGGCCACCAATCAGGCCAGCGCAGAGGTCGGAAATGATGTCCCCAAACAGATTGGTAGTGACAATTACATCAAACTGATGCGGGTCCATCACCAGTTTCATGCAGCATGCATCCACGATCATTTCTTCACAGATGATATCTGGATACTGGCTGGCCACTTCCCGCGAAACATCCAGGAACAGCCCGGAAACAGCTTTGAGAATATTGGCCTTGTGTACCAGGGTGACTTTCTTGCGGCCTTCACTGCGCGCCAGTTCAAAGGCATAGCGGCTGACCCGCTCAGAGCCTTTGCGCGTAATAACCATTTTCGATTCGGCGCGGTTGCCATCTTCGCTGACCATAGCATCCGCCGCCAGATAAGCACCTTCAGTGTTTTCCCTTACTGTGATGATGTCGACGTTTTCGTAGCGTGCCCGTGTACCCGGCATGGAAACTACTGGCCTGACATTGGCGTAAAGGTCAAAGGCGATTCGCAGGCTGACATTTACCGAACTGAAGCCTTTCCCTATCGGTGTGGTCAAGGGCCCTTTGAGGGCCACACCATTGCGCCGAATGGATTCCATGGTGCCTTCAGGCAGCAACTCACCACATTGATCCAGGGCCGTCAGCCCGGCATCCATGAATTCGAAATCCAGGCCACAATCCAGAGCTTCCAGCGCATGCAGAGTGGCCTCAGTAATCTCCGGACCTATGCCATCACCTGCAATAACCGTGATGAGTTGCCTCATTTAACTGGAATCATCTGTAATTACTCCGCGCAAGTTTTGAGTGCGGCGCTGGGGATCAGGCTTGCTCAGGCACCTGAATGCGCCGCGATTTTCTGCGGGCGGGATTATACATGAAGCAAGCCATGGCTCTCAGATGCAGCTGACTGGCCTGGGTAATCCTGCATAACGGCAAGCCTGCGTTGCCGGCCCGGCGGGAAACAGCTGATATAGATAACGACTGTTGCTTTTTTCCTTGCCCAATCGCTCACCTGCCATGCGCACCAGGGCGCGCATCGGCGGATCGATATCAAAACGCTCAAAATAATCCCTGAAGATCTGCAACACCACCCAGTGATCTGCAGTGAGTTCGAGACCATCAGCCAGCGCCATTTGGCGACTGATTTCCGGGGTCCAGAGTGCCGGCTCCAGCAAATAACCTTTCTCATCCACTTCCAGGGTGGAGCCATCCTCCAACTGCAGATTGAAGCCCGTCATTTCCAGCTCAGGCAATGCCGGTGGCGCTGGAACAGTTCTACCCAGGCGGAATCGTCGATGAATTTCCAGGCGGTGGATTGCTGCGTAAAGCCCTGCGCCGCTGCATCGTCTGCCAGAACATAAACGGCAACACCGGTTTCCAGAGCCAGCTTCCAGTCCTGCTCCAGCAGGATACTCACTGCTGTGTTCAACAGAACCAGGCTGTCACCGGCAGCACAATGTGCCAGGCAGGCCTGCACCTTGCCGGGATCAGCACTCATCAGGCAATGCAGGCAGCCGGCAGATTCAGCAGAAATTGAAATCGTGGTCAAAGTGTAAGCAGCCGATCGCAGTGGACCATTTGCTGGCGCATCTCGAAAGCAGAACACGCGTGAACCGGCAAACAGGTTTCTTGTCCATTTCTGCGCAATCTTTCCAGGCACGCGACATCGGCAAAAACCTTTAGCTCAGCCTGTTCCAGCAGCCCGGGCAGACTGGCCCAGGCCCGGTAGCCTGCAGGCAGTAAAGCCGCAGCAGTGTCGCCCCGTTTGATCAGCTGCAGTACTGCGTTACCCATGAAATAGATATGCAGGTTGAAATCCAGAGTGGCAGCCAGCAGCGCCACGTCCAGCTGAGTCCGGGCCGAGCGTTGTGCATAGGCTGTGCTGTGAACGATCAATCCCAATCTGAAAGCCGGCATTGCAGACATCAGAAACTGATAACCCGATCGGATAGTTGCATCAGTTCCAGCATGTCTGCCAGGCCGGTTTGCTGAAAACCCGCGAGATCGCTGCCCGCAGGTAAACGGCGTTGGGATGATGCACTGCAGAGTAACAATCGTGCTCCGCTGCGGGCCGCCAGTTCCCTCCAGGCGGCAGATAATTGCGGAGTACCGGCATCGGCTACGGTGCCAGCCAGGGCGTTATAAACACCGTCTTCGCGAAAAAACACCGCGGCTATCTGCAGTCCCGCGCTGTCACATGCCCGGCCAAAGCGCAGCGCAGACAGCGATAAAGCCGTTTGCCAGGGACTTTCATTAACGATAATCAGGCACTTCACGTTAAACTTACCAGCATGTTGATTATGAACCTGTCAGCCCCCTGATGGTCTGATTTCGCTAGTCTCCAGTCTCCGTGAAAGGCAAGATGAAGGTCAAGAGCCGTAACAATTTTCTGGCCAACAGCACCCTCGCGCTGTTGATTTTTAGCACCAGCCTGAGCAGTGTCGCTCAGACCGATCGATTGGCACTGCCCGATATGGGTGCCTCGGCCGATTCCATCCTGTCTCGCAAAGAGGAAGAGGAATATGCCAAAGCC
>JANOGQ010000380.1:0-2751 GCA_031406105.1 Lysobacterales bacterium
AAGGAGCCGCCCGGCAGCTGCAAACCCATGAATTCCATCAACATCTGGTTGCTGTTCGCAGTGCCGTAGAAGGTACAGGTACCCGGAGAATGATAGGAGGCGGATTCAGCAGCCAGTAGTGCATTCCGATCAACCCGGCCAGCGGCATACTCTTCGCGCACCCTGGATTTTTCCTGATTGGACATGCCAGAGACCATTGGCCCCGCTGGCACGAACACCACCGGAAGATGGCCAAAGGAAAGTGCTCCAATCAACAATCCCGGAACGATCTTGTCGCAGACACCCAGGCACAGCACGGCATCAAACATGTTATGGGAAAGCGCGACCGCGGTAGACAGGGCGATGACATCCCGGCTGAACAGCGATAAGTCCATGCCATCCTGGCCTTGGGTAATCCCATCGCACATGGCCGGTACACCGCCGGCAAACTGTGCAATTGCGCCTTGTTGTTCCGCCGCCTGCTTGATGAGCGCAGGAAAGCTCTGGAGCGGCTGGTGAGCACTAAGCATGTCATTGTAGGCCGAGACAATCGCGATATTGAGCACTGAGTTACCCGCCAGCGCCTGTTTGCCATGGGCGTCGCTGGCAGCCATGCCATGGGCCAGATTGCTGCAGGACAGCGAGCCCCGGGAAGGCCCGCGAGCTGCGTTCAGGTGCACACGGCCCAGGTAGGCTTTGCGGGACTCCGCGCTGCGTTTGAGAATTCTCGCGGTTACGCGCTCGAGTTCAGGATTCATTGCGACCTTAGTCCTCTTCAGGTTGCGGAGCCCAGAATGTATGTACCGGTATCCGCTGCTGCTGCAAAAGTTGGCTTACTGGATAGCGCTTGTCGCCTTGTCTGGCTGCTGCGAAGACCTGTCGCTTGGCTTCACCGAAAAACAACAGAAGAATTTCCTCGCTGCGCAGCAATGCAGACAAGGTCAGTGAAATTCGAGGGTAAGGCGATGTTGCCGTTTCGACCAGCAGACAGCTTTCCTGGCCTTCCGGATCGAGGCCTTCCTGCGGTGCAGCCCGGTCTGGGAACAAAGAAGCGAAATGCCCGTCCGTACCCATGCCCAGTAATACCGTGGCGAACGGCAGCGGCAATGTTCTCAACTTTTGCCGCAAGCTTTCGCACGCATCGCCAGCGCTGGCCGTGCCGTCGAATACTGATACGAAGTTTGCGCTTGCAGCGCGATCTGTGAGCAGAGACTGCCTGATCATCGTTTCGTTGCTTGCTGCGTGCCCCAGGGGAACGCATCGTTCGTCACTGGGTAGCACATGTATCCGTTGCCAGGGTAGAGCGGAATGGGCCAGTTGCCGGTAACAAACCAGTGGTGTCGATCCCCCGCTGACAACCAGTGTGGCCTCCGGCTGGATGGCCAAACGCCTTTCAATAGCGCTGGTTATATGTGTTGCAAGTGCCAGAGATGCGCTTTGCGGGTTCTCGAAAACTCTTTGCGTGAGCATGCTCAGGTTTCCGGATACCAGCGGCGTCCGTCACGGTCCAGCAGCAATGAGGCCGCTGACGGTCCCCAGGTTCCGGCAACGTATTTTTCGACCGGTGCCTTGCTCTCGTCCCAGCCGGCAATGATCTGGTCGACCCATCGCCAGGCAGTCTCGACTTCGTCGCGGCGCATGAACAATGCCGGATTGCCGCGTACAACTTCCATCAGAAGTCTTTCATATGCATCCGGATATCGAACGCCGAAGGTCTCCTGAAAACTCAGGTCCAGCGAAACAGGGCGCAATCCAAAACCGCCCGGGCCGGGTTTTTTCGCCATCACCGTCAGTTTCACACCTTCGTCTGGCTGCAGTCGAATTGTCAGGCGATTCGCGACTATATCGTTGCTCGCTTCCGGAAAAATGGAGTGAGGCACATCATGAAAGGCAATTATAATTTCCGAATGCTTGGTCTTCAGACGCTTACCGGTGCGCAGGTAGAACGGAACGCTGGACCAGCGCCAGTTCTGGATTTCGAGTTTCAGTGCGACAAATGTTTCAGTATGGCTCTGCAGGTCGCTCAGCTCCTCCAGATAGCCGGGTACTGTATTGCTATTAATGGCGCCAGAAGTATATTGACCCCGAACAGTATGTGACTTGATCTGATCCGGAGTGATCGACTTGAGTGCGGACAGCACCTTGAGTTTTTCGTCTCGAATGGCATCGTCATCAAGACTGCCTGGCGCCTCCATGGCGACCAGACAAACCAGTTGCAACAAGTGGTTTTGCACCATATCCCGCATCGCACCAGTTTGATTATAGAAATCAACCCGATCACCGACGCCAAGATCTTCAGCCACGGTGATCTGCACATGGTCGACAGTCCCGCGTCGCCAGAGCGGTTCAAAAAGGCTGTTGCCAAAGCGCAGTGCCAGCAGGTTTTGTACCGTTTCTTTGCCCAGGTAATGATCGATGCGGAAGATCTGTTTTTCAGCAAAGCAACTGCCTACCTCGTTATTCACCGCGTGGGCGGATTCGAGATCGTGGCCGACCGGTTTTTCCAAAACGATGCGGGTGTTGTCCGTGATCAGCTGATTGGCACGGAAACCGGTTGCAATCGGGCCGAACAAACGGGGTGAGGTTGCCAGATATACAACACGGGTTCGTTCGAGGTTTTCAGCCAAATGCTCACACAAGGGCTGCCAGGTTGTATGATCCAATGCGTCAAGATGCACATATTCAAGCCGGGAATGAAAGTCGTGCCACACCCCGGGATCAAATTCGTCGCTTTTCAGGTAGGTGCGCAGCGCTTGCTGCACCATTTCCAGG
>JANOGQ010000042.1:0-3740 GCA_031406105.1 Lysobacterales bacterium
ATCGCGCGCTTGGCATCCAGTTCGGTGGCTACATCAGCGCCACCGATCAGGTGTACTTCTACCCCGGCATCCTGTAAAGGCTGCAGCAAATCACGACGCGGTTCCTGCCCGGCACAGATCACCACCTGGTCTACTGCCAACACGCTGGCCACCCCGCCCACTTCAATGTGCAGGCCAGCATCGTCAATGCGCACATAGTTCACACCCGGCATCATCTGCACGCCGCGATGCTGCAACTCCAGCCTGTGGGCCCAGCCCGTGGTCTTGCCCAGGCTTTTGCCCAGCTTGCTGGGCTTGCGCTGCATCAGAAAAATTTCACGCGGTGAAGTCGTCACTTGTGGTTTAATTCCAGCCACACCACCGCGCGCCTGCAGGCTCATATCGATGCCCCAGTTAAGGGCAAATTGCTCAGCGGTGGGGAAATCCAGGGGGTCCTTGAATGGCTGGGAAAGAAACTCAGCCACATCAAAGCCAATTCCACCGGCCCCCATAATGGCCACGTGTTTGCCGACCTGTACCTTGCCATTGAGCACTTCCAGATAACTCACTGCCTTGGGGTGATCGCTGCCATCAATCGCGGGTGAGCGCGGCACCACACCGGTCGCGAGCACTACACTATCAAAGCCGGAAAGTGTGGCTGGCTCTGCCAGGGTGTTCAGTTTCACATCAACGCCGGTCAGCTGCAGTTGCCGCGCAAAATAGCGCAGTGTTTCGTGAAACTCTTCCTTGCCCGGTATGCGCTTGGCCAGGTTGAACTGCCCGCCGATCCGGTCGGCAGCCTCGAACAAAGTGACCTGGTGGCCACATCGGGCGGCGGCCACTGCACAGGCCATGCCCGCCGGCCCGGCACCCACCACGGCGATGCGCCGGGGGTTGGCAGCGGCAACTAGATTCAATTCGGTTTCATGACAGGCGCGCGGATTGACCAGGCAGCTGGCCAGCTGGCCACTGAAAGTATGATCCAGACAGGCCTGGTTGCAGGCGATGCAGACATTGATTTCATCACTGCGATTTTCGCGGGCTTTACGAACAAATTCCGGATCTGCCAATAAGGGTCTGGCCATGGACACCATGTTGGCATCCCCGCGAGCCAGCACTTGTTCGGCGACTTCGGGAGTATTGATACGATTGGTGGTGATCAAAGGCACTTTCACCGCACCCATGAGTCTAGCCGTCACCCAGCTGAACCCGGCCCTTGGCACCTGCGTAGCTATGGTTGGGATACGTGCTTCATGCCAGCCTATGCCGGTGTTAATGAGGGTCGCACCCGCCGCTTCCACCGCCTGGGCCTGGGACACAATTTCATCCCAGCTGTTGCCATCCGGCAGCAGATCCAGCATGGACAATCGATAGATGATGATGAAGTCTTTACCGCATGCCTCGCGTATGCGGCTGACGATTTCCACCGCAATCCGGTAGCGGGCTTCAGCGTCACCACCCCATTGATCTTTGCGCTTGTTCACCCGCGGCGTGGTGAACTCATTGATGAAGTAGCCTTCCGAACCCATCACCTCAACGCCATCGTAGCCCGCTACTCGTGCCAGCCGTGCGGCACGCACAAAGCCGCGGATTTCGCGCTCTACACCTCGCGCTGACAGCGCCCTGGGCGTGAAGCGGGAGATCGGCGCCTGGATGGCGCTGGGTGCCACACTCAGCGGGTGATAGCCATAGCGCCCTGAATGCAGTATCTGCATGCAAATTCGGCCATCTGCCTGGTGAACGGCATCGGTCACCTGGCGGTGCTGGCGCGGCTGCCAGGGGAACATCATGCTGGAAGCAAATGGCGCCAGAGCGCCTCGCAGGGTAGGAGCAAAACCACCGGTTACAATCAGGCCTACCTGTCCTGCTGCACGTTCGGCAAAATAGCGCGCCAGTCGGGGAAAATCACGGGCACGATCTTCCAGCCCGGTGTGCATGCTGCCCATCAACACGCGATTCCTCAGCTTGAGGAAACCCAGGTCCAGCGGTGCCAGCAGATGTGGATAGAGGCTGTGGGGAGTATCAAGCCCGCTGTGGGTCGATGCACTCATTGCGGTATACCTGCCATAGTTATCTGTTGCGCCAGGCGCTGGGCCAGGGCCAGGATGAGGGTTCTGACCCGCTGCATCGGTTCCAGCAGGGTTGCAGCAATATCCTCTTCTGACAAAGGCTGGTCGAGTATGCCAGCAGCATAATTGGAGACCACGGCCAGGCCGGCATAATCCAGCCCCAGCTCACGCGCCAGTGCCGCCTCAGGCAATGCCGTCATGCCAGCCAGATCACATCCATCGCGCTGAGCGCGGCGGATTTCGGCAGCGGTTTCCAGACGTGGGCCCTGGAAAACTCCCAGGCAGGCGCTTTCCTGCAGCTCAATCCCAAGCTCTCTTGCCACAGCCAGCAAGTGCTGCCGCAACTCACCTTCGAAAGGCCAGCTGAAATCCACATGCTGCAAGGGCACGTCGGCAGAATCGCTGTAGGTGTGTGCGCGGCCCCAGCTGTAGTCGACCAATTGGTCAGGTGCCGCCAATGTACCCGGACTGTAGCTGCCGCCCATACCGCCGACGGCATAAACACCCAGCACGTAATCGGCGCCTGCTTCTTTCAAAGCCCAAAGATTGGCCCGGTAATTCACACAGTGGGGTGGCAAGCGGTGTGGGCTGCCATGACGCGGCAGAAACAGCATGCGCAGCGGCTCAGTGGCAAGCACCTGGACATTACCAGAGGGCGGTCCAAATGGCGTGTCAATCTGCAGGGCTCCTGCTCCGCCACCAAACTGGTTCAGGCCAGTACCGCCAATCAGAGCCAGAGTGCGTGATGAGCCTGCCATCATTCGGTAACCAGAGCGCGCAATTCACCCAAATGACGCCAGTGCTCGTATACGTCCATGCCACAGCCGAATACATATTTATCCTCCACGTCCTGGCCTATGAATCGTGGCAGCTCACCGGCTGTTTCGCGGTCGTGGACTTTGCGCACCAATACCGCGCTGTTGACGCTGCGCGCTCCGCGCGAATGACAGTAACGTTCGATCAGTTCGAGGGTCAAGCCCACGTCGTAGATATCATCCACAATCAACACTTCCTGATCCTGCAGATTCAATCGCGGCGGCACCCTGAATTCCAGCTGCCCGCCTTCAGTGTGGCCGGCATAGCGGGTGGCATGCACAAAATCCATGCGCAGTGGCATGCTCAGGCGCGAAGCGATCCAGGTGGCCGGCAGAATGGCGCCCGTCATGACCACCAGCATGATGATTTCACGATCACCATAATAGTCATTGATGTCCGCCGCCATGCGATCCACCGAACTCATGATTTCTTGCTGGCTGGCGATCAGAATGGAATTTTCCAGTATTTCCCGCGGATCCATATTCTGGGGATCTGACATTGCTTACACTCCGATTGATGAACTACTTTCGTTAAGGTTTTCAAGGCTCAGGCGCCAATGTTGCCACTCTCCAGCTCCCTGGGACCCGGCCTCGGCCAACTGCCGGCCATCCAGCGCTGCCTTGCCATACAGACTGGCAATGCGAGCACTCATATCAGCCAGCGGCTGATCCAGTGCGGGCAGCAATTCTTCCACATCTTCCGGCCTGCATACCAGCACCAGTTCGCAACCAGCAGCCAGGCTGAGTTGCAATCGTTGTGACAGATTGCCTGCGCTGAAAGCCGCATGCATACCCAGGTCATCCGACATGATGACACCGCGATACTGCATCTGCCCGCGCAAAACATCCTGTAACCAGAGATGCGAATATCCAGCCG
>JANOGQ010000397.1:0-7119 GCA_031406105.1 Lysobacterales bacterium
CGGGCGATCATCGAAACAACCGTTTTGCGATGGCTCGCACAAAGGCACTGAATTCAGCCCGGTGGAGTTTGTGGCAGAGGCCGATGGTGAAGTTCTGTTCTGTGCCTGCAAGCACACCAGGACCCAACCCGTTTGCGATGGCTCCCACAATAATCTTGCCGAAAAATATGAGGAAGCAAAGGCTGACGCACCGAATGCTCCCGTGGTTCCGTATGTGAAAATCGCAGGCGGTGCCCTCAAGGCCCAGCTCGATAATGACTGTTACGTGGTGCGCGTTCCGCCCGAGGCCATGCAGAGAAAGGGCAACATGGCAATCTACCCGGTCATCAGCGGGCGTGATAATGCCAGGTTCCTCTCGCAATTCTCAGCAATTATCGCAAAGGGCATATCACCGGTCCTGCGCTTTCCTGGCAGTGATACGGTTCTGTTCGTGCTCTCCGGGCAGGCCAGCATCCGCATCGCCGATCGGCAATTCGATGTCGGTCCGGAAAGCGGTGTGTGCGTAAAAGCCGGCGAGGCCTTCAGTGTCAGCAACGATCACGCTGAGGATCCGGTTCTGCTCAACCTCTCGGTTTGCCCTGAATGTACTGATCCGGAGTGGTTGGACGAAATGCCCATGGTTTTTGATGAGGCCTATGCCAGCCGAATCTCCGAGGTCGACCAGGCCAAGGCCAACCGCATGGCAGACCGGTTCTTCCAGGTACTGGTCGACGATAAATCCCACGGCACGGATGTGACACAGTTTATCGGCCAGATTCCACAATCACGCGCCGCGCATCACCGCCACCTCTACGAGGAAACCCTTACCATCCTGAGCGGCGAGGGTTTTATGTGGACCGACGGCAGCAAAGCGCCGGTGCAGCCGGGCGATACGATATTCCTGCCACTCAAGCAGGCTCACTCGCTGGAATGCACCACCGAGGGCGGCATGCGCCTCGTTGGGGTGTTTTACCCATCCGGATCGCCAGCCGTCAATTACTGATTAAACTCTGATAGTTCAGGATGAACTATTCAGAGCTCACTAAATGAACCCGCTTCCAGACCAGGTAAGCGAGCGATACAGCCACCAGCCAGGGCACTCCCACAATCCACGAGATATTCCAGAACTGGGTGTCCAGCCCCATGGTAATAAGGATGGCCGCCAGCAGCAGTATTCCTATGATCTGCAGATAAGGGAACAGTGGCATGCGCACCGGCAAACCCAGGTCCTTGTGCCGGCGGCGAAAGCTCAGGTGGCTCAGCAGGATAATGATCCAGACAACGATGCCACCGAACAACGCAATACCGAAAAGGTAATTATAGGCCAGCGGCGTCAGGCGTGAGAGGGACGCAGCCAGCAATATGCATGCGCCTGATAACATGGTTGCCGCAACCGGGGTTCCATTAACTCCCAGTTTCCCCAAAATGCGGGGCGCATAGCTTCCCCTGGAAAGTGAAAAAAGCATTCGGGAAGTCAGGTAGAGATTCGTATTCATGCTCGATAGTGCCGCCGTCAGCACGACGAAATTCATGACTGCCGCCGCATACAGGATCCCGACGTTTGAAAACAGCCTGACGAACGGGCTCTCCGTGACCACACGCGCGCCGATTTCCGTCCAGGGAATCAAGGTCACCATGATGGTCAGGGCAAGCACGTAAAACAGAAACAGGCGCAATACCATGGTTCGCAAGGCAGCGGGAATTGCACTGGCCGGATCCTTTGCCTCGCCGGATGTGACAGCGATAATTTCAATTCCGTAAAAGGAAAAAACCGCGATCAGAACCGCCATCCAGACTCCGCCGAAACCGTGCGGCATGAATCCGCCTTCCAGACCGGTGAGATTCTGCAATCCAACCGGCTCACCGGTGAGCCCGAATATCTGCGTAATGCCTACGATGATGAAGAAGATGATGGCTACCACCTTAATCATCGCAAACCAGTATTCAAAGGTGCCAAAGTTGCTCACTGAGCGGGAGTTGATGTAAATCAGCGCAATGGCAAAGCCGACGGACCAGATCCAGACTGGCGACTCGGGTAACCAATAGGTCATGTAAACGCCCGCGGCCACTGCCTCGCCGCCGATGGCGATGACCTGGGCCATCCAGTAGGTGTAGCGCACCAGGAAGCCGGCCCAGGGGTTCAGGTACATCTCGGCATAGGTCCCGAACGAACCCGCAGTGGGGTGGACTACTGCCATTTCAGAGAGGCTGAACACCATGATGACGGCTATGAACGCGGCAATCAGGTAACTGATCAGTACCGCCGGCCCGGCATAGCCGATGGCGATGCCAGAGCCCATGAACAGGCCGGTGCCAATCGCTCCGCCCAGCCCGATCATGATGATCTGGCCGCGGGTCAGACTTTGGTGTAAGCCACCTTCGCGTTCTACCAGGTCCTTGTCAGTCTTTTCAGGGTTAGGCATTTTCAGGGTTAGTCATTTTCAGGTGCGAAAGTAAGGGATGACACGCTCACCCATCAGGCGTATGGCCTCCGCAGGATCGGGCCCCAGGGGGCCACCCAGACTGATCTGGGTAACACCCATCGCAGCAAGGGACTCGATCCGCTGAATGACATCCTGCGGCGTGCCGCGTATGGCGAGGTCGGTCATCCGGTCGGTCACCCGCCCGGCCGCCTCATCGTACTTTCCGGCTTCGACCAACTCACTGATCACGCGGAAATCCTCGGGAACCAGGCCTATCGTTGCCAGGGCTGGTGCTTCCAGATAGGGGCCAAAATAGCTGATCATGTGGCGCAGGACCTCGGTGGCCTCACCCCGATTTTCTGCCAGTGATAACCAGCCGCAACCGGCTATGTCCACATCAGCCGGGTTACGCCCAACTGCGCGTGCGCCGGCAGTGATTTCCTTGACCATGTAGGCGGCAGATTCCGGCGGGGTGATCATCGGCAGGCTGCCATCGCCGATGGCACCACTCAGGGCCAGGTATTCAGCACCAAAGGCACACACATAAATCGGTACGGCTGCGCGATACGGCTTGAACCGGAGGTAACATTGCTCGGTCCACTGGAAAGCTTCACCCTGGTAGGCCACCACCTCGCCACGCAACAGGGCGCGGATGATGTCCACCGCTTCGCGGGTGCGCGTCATGTAGTCACTGGCCGGGATGCCCGTCCATTCCACCATTTTTTCCGTGTGCAGACCGAGGCCAAGCACGGCGCGGCCATGTGACAGCTCATCCAGCGTCGCAATATAAGTGGCAACTTCCGCCGGAGTGGTGGTGTAGGGATTGGTGCCCACGCTGCCGATCTGGATCCGCGAGGTGTTCGCGGCAACGGCGCTGGTGATCACCCAGGTGTTGGCCATGAAGGTGTCGTGCGGGAACCAAACGTAATCGAAACCGGCTTTTTCAGCCAGCACCGCCAGGCGCACCAGTTCATGAATGGTGCCCAGGTAACCGATCAGGCGGATGCCGAATTTCATCTGTCCTCCTCAGGCTCTGCGCCTGGCGGGTAAGGCTATCATTTATCGGAAGCTCAGGATAATTCATTCATAAACTATCTGGGCACGCCGGTCAGAAAACAGGGTAAGAAGTGTGATTTTTGTCGGGACTCGTTTTCAATGATTTACAATCATCAGGAATGTCGGGACATGGCCCAGGCCAGCTTCTCGACTGCGGCGCAGTCTCACCTCCTCCGTGTGCGAGGCAAACTCTGAAACCGCTAAACATCTGGAGTTAATCTGTGCGCTTTGGAATCCGTCTGATCCAGCACCTGGGAACGCCCAGGGACATCGTCAATCTCGGCATACTGGCCGACCAGGCTGGTTTTGACCAGGCCTGGTTTCCCAGCGACAAGTTCATGTATCACGCCTGGTCCATCATCGCCGCGCTGGCGGAAAACACCCGCAACATCGTGGTGGGCGCCAACGGTACAGAGCCCTATGCCATCTCTCCGGGCGAGATTGCCGGCTTCATGGCAACCCTGGATCACCTGAGCGAGGGCCGTGTGGCCCTGGGCTTTGGCATGCATACGGAACAGATGGTCAACTGGCTGGGTTTCGATACCTCAGATCGCCTGCAACGCATTCGCGAAGCGGTGATGCTCATGCGGCGCGTGTGGCGTGGAGAAAATGCCCGCTTTGATGGCGAGGTGTACCACTGGTCCGACCAGTGTTATTTGCGCTTCAAGGCTTATCGTGAGCACATTCCCATTTACATATCGGGCTTTGCCCATGATGACCTTGAACTCAGCGGTGAACTCGGTGACGGCAGTCTGCCGATGGTGACACCACCGGAATCAGCCAGGCTCATGACCGAGCGGATCATGAAAGGTGTGCGCAAGGTGGGCAGAAACCCGGCCGACTTTGATGTGTGCGGCTGCGCCTGGTTTTCCTTTTCGTAAAACGGTAAAGACACGCAAACCGATACCCTCAAAGATATCCTGGCTTATTTCGGTAATTACCTGGATGAAGAGGCGTTGGCCACGGTGGGCTTGAGCAAGGCGAGTTTCGCTGAAACCCAGCGTCTGGTTGCTGCGGGTGACTACGCCGGTGCACGAGCCGCCGTAATGCCGGACATGATGCAATTGGCGATCACCGGGTCTCCCCGGGATGCGATTGCAAAAATTGAAATGCTGGCGAATGCCGGAGTGACCCAGGTATCCATTGGTGGACCGCTGGGCCCCGATCCGGCGGAAACGATTCGCCTGATGGGCGAGCAGGTCATTCCCTATTTTCGCTGAACGCGCCATTTTCGCAAACTGGGGCGCAAGGAAATTACGTGGTTGAGCAGGGCATGAAAACGCCAGGACCCGGAGCATCGGGTCCGCACCCAGTGGCTCCGGCACCATTAGGCCAGCAACCAGCAGGAATCTATTACGGCTGGTGGATAGTCGGGACCGCCGCGGTGGGGATGTCGACCGGACCCGGCCAGTTTGCTTTCGGTGCACTGGGTCTGTTCATGATTCCGCTGGGCGAAGAGTTTGGCTGGAGCCGAACGCAGGTCAGCCTGGCCCTGACTTTTTTTTCGGTGGCCCTGGCTTGTTCCATTCCCTTGATCGGCAAACTGGTTGATAAGCACGGCAGCCGCAAAATCCTGCTGCCATCGTGTATTGCTTTTGCCATCCTGCTCGCATTGATACCGGTGCTGGCGAATCAGCTGTGGATATTGTTCCTGCTGTTCGCTCTGATCGGAGCTCTGGGTGCAGGCGCCAATGCTTTGCCCTACCTGCGCACCATCTCAGCCTGGTTTGACCGGCGCCGGGCCCTGGCCCTGGGCATTGCCATGGGTGGCAGCGGCACGGGTTATGTCTATGTCCCGCCCGCCGTGCACTACATGATCGCCAACCACGGCTGGCGCTCGGCCTGGTTCATGCTGGCTGCGGTCACGTTGCTCGTCGCGGTGCCGCTGGTGTACTGCATGTTGCGTGAAGCACCCACCGGCAGGGATCTGGCCGGTCGTGACGAACTGCGTGAGCAACCAGCCAGCTCAAATTCGGGTCAGAGCATACCTTTGGCCGTGCTGCTCAGGCGGCCTTTGTTATGGCAGTTGTTCATCATCTTCTGCCTGCTGTCCTTTGGACTTTATGGCGTGCTCTCACACCTTGCACCTATGTTGCAGGATCGGGGCATGTCGGCCGGCAGCGCCGCCCTGGTCCAGTCCACGCTCGGGGCCTCGCTGGTGGTTTCACGCGTATTGATCGGCTATATCATGGATCGGTTTTTTGCGCCTTATGTCGCCATCGTCTGTTTCCTCCTGGCCACCATTGGCCTTGCCGTGCTGGCCGGAGGGGCTGTCGGTACGCTGGCATTTGTCGCCGTTATCCTCATTGGCGTGAGCATGGGGGCGGAAATCGATATGCTGGCCTTCCTGACCGGACGCTACTTTGGCGTGGAAAATTTCGGGCAGGTGTATGGCATTCTGTTTGCCTCATTCATACTCGGCACCTCCACCGGGCCCGTGGTCTATGGCATGGCCTTTGACGCACTGGGTTCTTATGTCTGGATATTAGGGGTGAGCATAGTCCTGATGCTCCTTTCCGTTGGCTTTACCGCCCGATTACCGAGGTATTCCTGATGAAATTACGCCGCATCACCCTGCTTGCCTGCCTGCTGCAAAGTAACCTGGCGCTATCTGCACAATACCTTCTGCAGGCGGGCCACATGATCGACGTGGTCGATGGAAAAGTTCTGAAGGAAGTGACCATTACCGTTGACGGAAACCGGATCACGGCCGTGCAACCGGGATACATCAATCCTGGTGAGGGGCAGGTAGTGATTGATTTGCGTGATCACATGGTGATGCCGGGACTAATGGACATGCACACCCACCTGACCACCGAAGTTTCTATGGGCTTGTTCACCGAAAAGTTCCTGATGGAATCAGCGGACTATGCCTATCGCGCCGAGGTCTATGCCCAGCGCACCCTGCTGGCCGGATTCACCACCGTGCGGGACATGGGCGACCAGGACCGTAACCTCGGTGCCGCCATGCGCCGCGCCATTGATTCGCACTACATCCACGGCCCGCGCATCTACACCGCTGGCAAGGGACTTGCCACAACGGGTGGGCTGGCCGATCCCACCAATGGTTTGCGGCATGAGTACATGGGCAGTCCGGGGCCGGTTGAAGGGGTGGTGGATGGGCCGATAGCTGCACGTCAGGCAGTACGGCAGCGCTACAAGGATGGCGCTAACCTGATCAAGATCAACCTGACCGGCGGCGCCATCACCCCGTCCCAGACCAGCCTGGCGCCGCAATGGCAGCAGGACGAATTGGATGCCGTGGTGCAAACCGCGGGTGAGTACGGGATGACCGTTGCAGCTCATGCCCATAGCGCTGAAGGCATCCGACGGGCGATTGTGGCAGGTGTGAACTCCGTCGAACACGGCGAATTCATGGATGAAGAACTGGCCGGAATGATGAAATCAAAACAGATCGCCTTTGTGCCGACCATGACCGCCATCAAATGGTCGGCGCGCAAGGCTGGGGAACGCGAAGAAGTGGCAAAGGACGTGCGCGAAGAGATGATGGACATGGGCGAGCAGATCGACCGGGCCTTTGCCATGGCCTACAAAAAAGGCGTTTGGATCGTGTTCGGCTCTGATTCCGGTGTGTTTCCCCATGGCATGAATGCGGATGAATTTGCGTATATGGTAGCCGCTGGGATGCAGCCCCTGGAGG